>JBAZPE010000070.1:0-7846 GCA_041648375.1 Burkholderiaceae bacterium
CCAACGTGGTCGCTGGCCTGACCGGTAGCCTGGGCGGCGCGGGTGGCGCTCAAGGCGGCCTGCTGTCACCTGTGACCAACGTGGTCGCTGGCCTGACCGGTAGCCTGGGCGGCGCGGGTGGCGCTCAGGGCGGCTTGTTGTCACCGGTGACCAACGTGGTTGCCGGCCTGGGCGGCGCAGGTGGCGCGCAAGGTGGCCTGCTGGCGCCCGTGACCAACGTGGTCGCGGGACTGACTGGCGGACTGGGTAACGCCACCGGCTCTCAGGGCGGCGTGCTGGCTCCTGTGACCAATCTGGTGGGCGGTGTCACCGGCGCATTGGGTGGCGTGACGGCCCCTGGCGGTGCGGCTCCCGCAACAGGAACGCTTGCACCGGTGACGAACGTCGTCGCAGGCGTGGTCACTACGGTCACCACAGTGGTCGGTGGTGTGGCGGGTGGCGCGACTGGCGGAAACGCGGGCACGCCCGGACAAGGCGGGCTGCTGGGCGGATTGCTCGGCGGACTGGGTGGCCGACGCTGAATCACACACATTTGAACGTAGCGCGCATCTGACGCAGTGGACGGTCGAGCACCGTCCGCACAAATCAAACTCCTGGAATTCATCATGAAAACATCATCCTCTTTCACCCGCCCCGCCCGCGCCATCGCGTTGAGCCTGTTGATGGGCGCCCTGCTGACCGCATGCGGCGGCTCCGGCTCCGGTCGATCGCACGGCAATGACGGCGGCAACGGTATGCCTCCCCCAGTCGATCCAGGTCCCGGTAATCCCGGTAATCCCGGCAATCCCGGCGGCAACGATCCGGGCAATCCCGGGAACCCCGGCAACCCGGGTGACCCTGGCGGCCCCGGCACCAACCCGCCTGTCACGACAGGTTTGCTGGAAACCACACTGGGCGGTACGGGTCAGGCCGTGGACAATCTGTTGCCGATCAAGGCCGGCGATACGCTGGGCGGCATCGGCAAGGCACTGGATCCCACACTGGCTCCGGTCGTGGACACTGCCACAGGTCTGACGCAACAGATCGGCGCGGCAACGGGGCTGGGTGCACCGGTCGACAATCTGCTGACGAACGTCGGCGGCGTGGTCACAGGCATCGGGGGCCAAGTCAGTGGTCAACCCTTGCCGGGCAATTTGGCAGCAGGTGTGGGCGGCCTGTTGGCGGGTGTGGGCAACGCGGTGGGTAATGCAGGCGATCTGCTGAACGCCAATCCGGCGAACCCCCAGCCGCTGAGCACCGTGGTCGGCAATGTCACCCAAGGGTTGGGCGCGTTGACTGGCTCACTGGGAGGCCAAGGTGGTCTGCTCCACCCCGTGACTCAAACGGTTGGCGGTCTGACGGGCACGTTGCTCGACGGCACAAGCAAGCCGATCTTGCAACCTGCGCTGGGCAATACCGGACAGGCGATTGACAACGTGGCGTCGCTGGGTCTGGCGCCCGCACTGGGCGGTGTGGGCGCTGCGCTCGATCCGCTGGCCACGCCGGTCGTGGACAAGACCGTCAGCGTCGTGCAGCAAGTGACGGACGCTACCGGTCTGGATGCGCCGGTGGCAGGTCTGCTTAATAACCTCGGGACCGGTCTGGTGGGCGCGGGCGCCACGGTCGGCGGCACCTCGCAACTCGGTGGCGTGGGCGCGCTGATCGGCGGTCTGGGTCAGACCCTGCAAAACAGCGCGACCATCGTGCAGGCCACCCCGGGTGCGACCAACCCGGTGGGCGCCACGCTGAACAGCGCGACCGGTGCAGTGGCCGGTCTGACGGCAGGCTTGAATCTGGGCGGCGTGCTGCCGGGTGGCCAAGGTGGCCTGCTGGCCCCTGTCACCGGTCTGGTCGGCGGGTTGACCGGCGGTCTGGGTGGTGCGGGCGGTGCGCAAGGCGGTCTGCTCTCACCGGTCACCGGCCTGGTCGGCGGTCTGACAGGCGGTCTCGGCGGCGCAGGCGGTGCACAGGCAGGTCTGTTGGCACCGGTGACAAACCTGGTGGGTGGTGTCACGGGCGGTTTGGGTAATGCCACGGGCTCGCAGGGTGGGCTGCTGGCACCTGTGACCAATGTGGTCGCAGGCCTGACCGGTGGGCTGGGCGGTGCGGCTGGAGCAGGCGGCGCGCAAGGCGGCCTGCTGGCGCCGGTCACCAATCTCGTGGGCGGGGTGACTGGTGGTCTGGGTGCTGCCGCTGGCGCCGAGGGCGGTGCGCAGGCCGGCGTGCTCGCACCGGTGACCAATCTGGTCGTCGGACTGACAGGCGCCATCAGCGTGACGTCGACGACAACAGGCACCAACGGCACACAGACGCAATCAGGTGGTCTGCTGGGCGGTCTGCTGGGTGGCATTGTCGCTCCGCGCTAATGGCCTGACGCGTCAAACATCCGGGAGACATCATGCTGGAAATGGAAATGATCGAAAAAAGTAGCGCTCGTATGTATCGGCCGTTGAGCGCGACTACACCGGCGGCAATCGAAGACATCGCAACAGTTCTCGGTCGCCAGATGTCCGTCTACACCATCAAGTACCAGGCCGCCGCTGCGGCGCGTCTGGGCATCCCACTGGGAGATGTGAAGGCGCTGGATCTGGTGATGGCCTTTGATGCGCTGGCCACCGGGCATCTGGCCCAGTTGCTGGGCATCAGTGCCGGCGGGGCCACTGCACTGATCAACAGACTGGAGCAGGCGGGGCTGGTGATTCGCGATCGAAACCCCCTGGATCGACGTGTGATCGTGATCCGGGCGGTGGCTGAAAAGTGCGACGTGTTGCTGCAGGAGCGTCGTCTGGTGAGCGAAGAAATCGGCGCGCTCGCCCGCCGCTATGGTGCCGGTGATGTGGAAACCGTGCATGGATTCATCATGGATCTGGCCCGGGTGATGCGTCGGGACACGCTCGCCTGGCTGGATGCCAATGCCGCACTGGTGATGGACGACTGACGCCTGGAAACGGTGTGAAACGGCACCTGCGAACAGCTTGAACCCGCGCATGCGCGCAAAGCGGTCAGCTTCGAATGAAGCTGACCGCTTTTTTGTTCACAGCCGAGGGACTGCCGCCAGCAGGCGTTTGGTGATGTCGTGCTGCGGCGCATGCAAGACCGCATCGGCGTCGCCGATTTCCACAATGCGTCCGGCATCCATGATGGCGATACGATCTGCCAGATACTCGACCACTCCGAAATTGTGTGTGACGAAGAGATAGGCGATGCCGAGCTCGGCTTGAAGCTCACGCAACAAATCGAGAATTTGCGCCTGGACCGACACGTCCAGCGCCGAAGTGGGCTCATCGCAGATAAGCACCTTGGGCGAGACCGCCAGCGCCCGGGCGATGGCGACACGCTGACGCTGGCCGCCGGAGAACTCGTGCGGGTAACGTGACAGGGTGTCTGCGGGCAATCCGACACGATCGACCAGCGCGGCAATGGCCCTCTGTCGTTCGGCAGGCGATGCGCGGGTCAATGCCGCCATGCCCTCGGCAAGAATGTCGCCCACACGCATGCGCGGATTCAGCGAGGCGAACGGATCCTGAAAGACGATCTGGATGTCGCGCCGCATGCGTGCCAAGCTGCGGCGGTCGGCGTCCAGAATAGCCTCGTTGGCCAGCGTGGCCTGGCCCGTGATTTCCGCGCCATCAATCAAACGCAGCAAAGCACGCGCAGTGGTGGTCTTGCCGCAACCCGACTCGCCCACCAGCGCCAGGGTTTCGCCGGGGTGCAAATCGAAGGTCACCCCATCCACCGCCCGCACGTAGCTGGCGACGCGCTTGAGCAACCCTTTTCGCTTGGGATACAGCACGCGAAGATCGCGCACGGAAAGCAGCGCCTGCCCTCGAACAGCGGCGTCCGAAGCACCGACATCGAGCGCCACACCGGCCTGTACATGTGCCGCACGCTCACCTTCGGCAGCATGCCCGCCCGACAGGGGCCGGCCGCGCTTGCCGAACGAGGGAATCGCATCGAAGAGCGAAATGGCGTAAGGGTGTGTCGGGTTTTTGAAAAACACCGCTGCGGGCGCGCTTTCGACGATCTCACCAGCGCGCATGAGCGCGACATGATCTGCTGTGTGACGCACCACTGCGAGATCATGCGTGATGAGCAGCATCGCCATCCCCATGTCGCGCTGGATGTCGGCTAACAGGGCAAGGATCTGCGCCTGGACCGTGACATCGAGTGCGGTCGTCGGCTCGTCGGCGATCAGCAACTGGGGTTCTGCCGCCAGCGCAATGGCAATCATCACCCGCTGCTTTTGTCCACCGGAAAACTGGAAGGGAAAGTCGTCGATACGAACGGATGGGTCAGGAATGCCGACCCGTTCCAACCACTGAATGGCGCGTTCGCGCAGCGCCCGCCCGGTGAGCGAGGTGTGCTCGCGCAGCGTTTCCTCGATCTGCTCACCCACCCGCATGACCGGATTCAGGCTGGTGGCGGGTTCCTGGAAAATGATGCCGATGCGACCGCCACGAATGCGTCGCATGTCGTCTTCGGCCAACCGGTTGATGTCGGTAGTGCCCAGGTCGACCTGCCCGGCCACGATGCGCGCGGCGTCGGGCAGCAGGCGCAGCAGCGCAAGCGCGGTCATGCTCTTGCCGCACCCGGATTCACCGACCAGCGCAAAGGTCTGGCCACGGGAAATCGTGAGGGACAGGTCGCGCACGACCTTGTTCAGGCTGTGCTCACCCTGGATGGCCACGCCCAGGCCGGCGATATTGATCAGGGGCGTTGCGGTGGCCGCGGTATGAGAAGTTGGCGTCATCATGCGGCCCTCCTGGCGCTTGCGGCAGCCAGCGGATGGCGCCTGATACGAAAAGCACGGCTGCGAGGATCGAACGCGGCCCGTACCGAATCGGCAAACAGATTGGCAGCGAGCACCAACGTCAGCATGAAGGCGAAGGCAGCCAGCAGGCTCCACCACACCATCGGATCACGCGACATATCCAGCCTTGCGCCATCGATCATGGTGCCAAACGAGTTCATGGTGGGATCGACGCCAATTCCCAGGTAGGACAGCACCGCCTCATAAAGCACCAGGGCCGAGAACTCCAGCACCACCGTGATCAGCACGATATGCATGACATTGGGCAGCAGATGACGACGCATGATGGTCCAGTGCGACACGCCGAACGCCCGCGCAGCCTGCACGTATTCCAACTCGCGCAGTTTCATGGTCTCGGCCCGCAACAGTCGGCACAATGCCGCCCAGCCGGTCAACCCGAGAATCAGACAGAGCATGAGCAGCCGAACGTCGGCGCGATGCGCAGAGGTCGGAAAAAGCGAGGGGTTGTTGTCGATGAACGCCTGCATCAACAACACGCAGGCCGCCACCAGCAGCACGCTCGGAATCGAGGTCAGCGTGGTGTAAATGTACTGAATGACGTCGTCGATGCGGCCTTTGAAGTAGCCGGCCGAGATGCCGAGAATAAGCGCGGGCGGGAGCATGGCCACTGTGGTAAGGCTGCCGATGACAAGCGCCGTGCGGATACTGCGCATCGCTTGCCAAAGCACATCGTTACCCGTTTGATCCGTGCCCAGCGCGTGATAGCCCGAGGCCATGCCGGCCAACGTACCCATCACCAGCAGCACACCCAGCGTGGTGAACCACATCGCACGCAAGGGGATATTGCAATTGTCGCGCAGCAAGTCGGACCAGGCTGCCCGCCAGCTGGCTCGCCGCCGGGACAGCACGGTCACCATCAGCACCAGTACCAGCAAGGCCACACCTGCGGCCAGGGCCATGCCGGCAAGCACACGCAGCGCGATATCGCCACCTCGGGGAGCATCGGGATTCGCCAGATGCGCGCCGCCATGCACCAATGCCTTGAATTCGCGCACGGGTCCTTCGGGTGTCAGCACGCTTTCCTTGTTCAGCTGACGCGTGGCCAAAGGCGCAGAAAACCGGGCTTCGGGCAACGTCAAGGTGGTGTTTTCCATCAGACCTTCAAGTGCGGATTGCACGATGGGCGAATAGGCTTTTGGCGCATCGGCCGGCGCATTCGCCACCGGCGGCAGCGCGGCCCGATAGTGGATGGAATCGACCAAGCCGATCATCACGAACGCGCTGAGCACCACTGCCGAGCACATGGCGGGCGCATCGGTCAGCACGCGATACCAGGTGCTGCGCAGGTTGGGTGAACGCGCGACGTGCACGGCATAGAGCACAGTGACCAGGACCATGGCCCACAGCGCGATATCGGTCCAGAGAAAAACGAATTGTGGCATGGCGATTTACTCGAAACGGATCCGCGGATCGGCAAAGGTGTAGGAAATATCGGCCAGCAGCAGGCCGCCTATATAGAGTGCTGACCCCAGAAAGACCATGGCCCGGACAATGGAGAAATCCTGGGCGTTGATGGCTTCGATGGTGTAGCTGCCCAGGCCGGGGATGCCGAAAAATGATTCGGCAATCAGACTGCCCATGAACAGCAGCGGAAGCGCGGCCACGGTGCCGGTGAGAATGGGCAGCATGGCGTTACGCAGCACATGCCGGAACAGCACGACCCGCTCGGCCAGACCCTTGGCACGCGCCGTACGCACGTAGTCCTTGCCGATCTCCTCGAGAAAGAGCGTGCGGTAGAAGCGCGCCTCAGGGCCCAGCCGCGCCACCACACCGATGAGGATGGGCAACGCCAGGAACTTCATCACATCCCAGCCCCACATGAATCCGGAGTACGGAACGAGCTGCAGGGTTTTGGCAAACAGCCATTGCCCCGCGATGATGTAGAACAGCGAGGAAATGGAGAGCAGGACCACGCACAGCACCACCCCCCAGAAATCGAGTCTTGTGGCCCGAAAATACACCAGCAGCAGTGCAAACACGACGCTTGCGAACAAGCCCAGAACGAATGTCGGCAACGCAAGCGCCAGGCTGGGGCCCATGCGTCGCTTGATTTCCGTGTTGATGTCGTGGCCTGAATCAGACCTGCCGAAGTTCATTGCCAGCAGCGGCACGGAGCGGTTGTAGAAAATGGTGTCGGTCCACTTTTCCGTGCCCTGTGCCTGGGTGTTGACGAACAGCGGCTTGTCGTAGCCGCGCTCGGTTTTCCAGCGCGCGATGGCGTCCGCACTGACGCGCTGACCGCCGATATTGATGCGCGCCATGTCGTCAGGCGTATTCACGGCAAAGAACAGCAGGAAGGTGAACAGATTCACACCCACCAGAATAAGCACGCCATAGCACAGGCGACGAATGATGTAGGCGATCATGCCTGTTTCTCCCCGGCCTGATCCTGGCCTGCGATATCCCCGAAAGCGTTGCGCTGCCGGATTCTTTTAAGCGTGCGTACCGAAACCCACAACACCAGCGCCAGCAGAACGAAAATGCCTGCCAGCGGCCACCAGATCGGCCGATTCCACTCGGCCAGCTTCTGCGTTCTGAGCGCGGTATCCACCTTGTAGAACTGCATGGCGTTGCGCACCATCTGCGACGGCACGGCGTTACCGACCCACTGCTGGTAGGCACCCGCGCCTGCCGGGTTGTAGCCAAACATCAAAGGCGCATCCTGCCTGAGGATGTCGACCATTTTGTCGATCACCGCCTGCTTGCGTGGCCCGTCGTCCAGGCCCACCATCTCCAGGTATAGGGCATCGTAGGCGGCACTGGCGTAGTTGAAGTTGTTCTCTCCTCCACTGCCCACCTTTGCGTTTGGCCCATAGAACAAAGTGAGGAAGTTCTCGGCGTCCGGGTAGTCGGCCACCCAGCCGGCCAGATACACCTGACCGCTGCCATTAGCCATTTTTTCCTGGAAACGATTGAAGTCGGTGGATCGCAGATCGAGCTGAATGCCCAGTTTCGCGAACGCACGACGCAGCCACAGGTACATGGGGTTGTTGCCCCCGCCTGTCATGGAGTCATAGTTCAACACCAGTGGCGCAC
>JBAZPE010000071.1:0-7842 GCA_041648375.1 Burkholderiaceae bacterium
CGACTACATCATCAAGCCCGTGTACAAGGGCAACTACGGCGAATCGATGAACGCCGGCATCGCGGCCTTCCGCGCGGGCAATGCCCCCGACATTCTTCAGGTCTTCGAAGTCGGCACGGCCACCATGATGAACGCCAAGGGCGCCATCCAGCCCGTGCAGGAAATGTCGGAGCAGGCGGGCGAGCCGCTGGATCCCAAGAAATTCATCGGTGCAGTCGCCGGTTATTACTCTTCGGCCCAAGGCAAGCTGGTGTCGATGCCCTTCAACAGCTCCACCGTTGTTTTCTACTACAACAAGGACGCGTTCAAGAAGGCCGGCCTGGACCCCGAAGCCCCCCCGAAGACCTGGCAGGACCTGGCCGTCGCCTCGAAAAAGCTGAAGGAATCGGGCCAGGAATGCGCCTACACCACCTCGTGGCCGTCGTGGACCCAGCTGGAAACGTTCTCGGCCTGGCATAACGTGCCCTACGCCACCAAGGACAACGGCTTCGGCGGTCTGGATGCGCGTCTGGCCGTGTCTTCGGACCTGCATGTGCGTCACCTGGAAAACCTGGCCGCCATGGGCAAGGATGGCACCTTCATGTATGGCGGACGCGGTGACGAGCCCAACTCGCTGTTCATTTCGGGCAAGTGCGCCATGATCACAGGCTCCTCGGGTCTGCGTGCCAACATCTCGAAGAACGCCAAGTTTGCATTCGGCACGTCCACCCTGCCCTACTACTCGGACGTAAAGGGCGCACCGCAGAACACTATTATCGGTGGCGCGTCGCTGTGGGTCTTCAGCAAGAAGTCGCCTGAAGTCTACAAGGGCATCACCAAGTTCTTCCAGTTCCTTTCCTCGCCCGAAATTGCAGCTCGCTGGCACCAGGAAACGGGCTATGTGCCGGTCACCATTGCCGCTTACGACCTGACCAAGAAATCAGGTTTCTACGACAAGAACCCCGGCACCGAAGTCGGTGTGAAGCAATTGAACGTGGAAACCACGGCTCAATCCCGCGGTGTGCGTCTGGGCTTCCTGCCGCAGATTCGTGAAATCGAGGATGCCGAAATCGAGCGCATCGTATCCGGCAAGACCACCGCGAAGGAAGGTCTGCAAACCATCACCACCCGCGGTAACGAACTGCTGGAACGCTTCGAAAAGAGCGTGAAGTAAGTCTGTCCTCCCTCTAGCGCCCGCCTTGCCGAGCATTTTTTCGGTAACGCGGGCGATTGATTTTTTCTTTGCCTTCCTTCGTCAGACGAGTCCCCAATGGAAAAACGCGTCGTCTTCAGCCACAAGACTTTGCCCTACCTGCTGCTGGCGCCGCAGTTGATCATTACTGTCGTCTTCTTTTTCCTCCCCGCAGGGCAGGCGCTGTGGCAGTCCATGCGTCTGGAAGATGCATTCGGCCTGTCTTCCGAGTTTGTGGGTATGGAGAACTTTCAGGCCCTGTTTCGCCAATCGTCCTACCTCGAATCCTTCAAAGTCACCGCCGTGTTCTCGGTGCTGGTGGCCGGCATCGGGTTGAGCGTATCGCTGGTGTTGGCCGTGATGGCCAACCGCGTGCTGCGCGGAGCCAGCCTGTACAAGACCATGCTCATCTGGCCTTACGCCGTGGCACCCGCAGTCGTGGGCGTGCTGTGGCTGTTCCTGTTCTCGCCGTCGGTAGGCATTATTGCCGTCGCATTGCGTGACATCGGCATTTACTGGAACCCGCGCCTGGATGGCAATCAGGCCATGATCCTTGTGCTGATCGCCTCGATCTGGAAACAGGTGTCGTACAACTTCCTGTTTTTCCTGGCCGGTCTGCAATCGATTCCACGCTCGCTGATCGAAGCGGCCGCCATCGATGGTGCCTCGCCCGCGCGTCGATTCTGGACCATCGTGTTTCCGCTGCTCTCGCCAACAGCCTTCTTTTTGTTGGTCGTGAACGTGATCTATGCGTTTTTCGACACGTTCGCGGTGATCGACACGACCACTCAAGGTGGCCCCGGCACGTCGACCGCCATTCTCGTGTTCAAGGTGTATAGCGATGGGTTCCGCGGACTCGATCTGGGTTCGTCGGCCGCGCAATCGGTCATCCTGATGTTCATCGTGGTGTGCCTGACGGCTATCCAGTTCCGCTATATCGATCGCAAAGTGCAGTACTGATCCGCATCAAGGCTAAAAATAATGGTTGAACGTCGTCCCTGGCTTGATTTTCTCGCCCACGCCATTTTGCTGCTTGGCGTGGCCATCGTGGCCTTTCCGCTGTATGTCACGTTCGTGGCGTCTACGCAGACTGCACAGGAGGTCGCATCGGCCCCCATGTCGCTGATCCCCGGTCCGCACTTCATCGACAACTACATGCAGGTGTTGTTCGGCGGGGTCGGCGGCAACAATGGCGCACCACCCGTGGCGCGCATGATGTTCGTCAGTCTGGTCATGGCCCTGTCGATTGCAATCGGCAAGATCGCCATTTCCCTGCTGTCGGCATTTGCCGTGGTGTATTTCCGCTTTCCCTTCCGCATGTTTTTCTTCTGGATGATTTTCGTCACCCTGATGCTGCCGGTGGAAGTGCGTATTGCTCCGACCTACAAAGTGGTGGCCGACCTGGGCATGCTGAACAGCTATGCCGGGCTGACGCTGCCCCTGATCGCATCGGCGACCGCCACATTCCTCTTCCGTCAGTTCTTCCTGACCGTTCCCGATGAGCTGATCGAGGCGGCACGCATTGACGGCGCCGGGCCGCTGCGCTTTTTCAAGGACATCCTGCTGCCGCTGTCCAAAACCAGCATGGCCGCCTTGTTCGTCATTCAGTTCATCTACGGCTGGAACCAGTATCTGTGGCCCCTGCTGATCACCACGCAGGAAGACATGTATCCGGTGGTCATCGGTATCAAGCGGATGATCAGCGGCGGCGACAGCGTGACGGAATGGAACCTCACCATGGCAACTGCCATGCTGGCCATGGTGCCGCCCGTGCTGGTCGTCATTCTGATGCAGCGGTGGTTTGTCAAAGGTCTGGTCGATACCGAGAAGTGATCGGTCACACCTGGCTGCCTACATAACGTTTTTGAAGTTACCCCTATGGCTACTCTCAGTTTTCGCAACGTCTCCAAAACCTACGCCGGCGATATTGCCGTCATTCACGGCATCGACATGGACGTCAAGGATGGCGAGTTCATCGTCATCGTCGGCCCCTCCGGCTGCGGCAAATCCACGCTCATGCGAATGGTCGCTGGCCTGGAAAGCATTACCGGTGGTGAGATCCTGATCGACGACAAGGTGGTCAACACCCTTGAACCGGGCGAGCGCGATATCGCCATGGTGTTCCAGAACTATGCGCTCTACCCGCACATGAGCGTGTACGAGAACATGGCCTATGGGCTGAAGATCCGCAAGTTCACCAAGGACGAGATCAAGCGCCGGGTGGATATCGCTGCCGCCATCCTGGAGCTGGGCCACCTGCTCGATCGTCGGCCCCGCCAGCTCTCGGGCGGGCAACGTCAGCGCGTGGCCATGGGCCGCGCCATCGTGCGTGAACCCAAAGTGTTCCTGTTCGACGAGCCGTTGTCGAACCTGGACGCCAAGCTGCGTGTGGCCATGCGCCTGGAAATTCTGAAGCTGCATCGCCGACTGGGCACCACCAGCCTCTATGTCACGCACGATCAGGTCGAGGCCATGACCCTGGCCCAACGCATGATCGTGATGAATCAGGGAATCCCCGAGCAGATCGGCACCCCGATGGAAGTGTTCGAAAAGCCGGCGTCCACCTTCGTCGCCAGCTTCATCGGCTCGCCACCCATGAACCTGGCCGAGGTCGAAGTCGACGCCGCCGGTCAGATCCGACCGATCGATGGCGGCGAATATCGCATTCCCGCAGCCCGAGTGCCTGCGCAGGCGCGCGGCCGCAAAGCGGTATTGGGCATGCGCCCGGAACACATGCTGCTGCGTGCCGCCGGCATACAAGCCGAAATCGAGATGGTGGAAACGCTGGGTTCGGAACAGCTCGTGCATTGCCGTCATGGCAAAACGCAGCTGGTGGTTCGCTGCACCACGAGCGAATTGAATGAAGCGCAGGCGAAGGTCGGCGATTCGATCGAGGTCGGGCCGGACGACGTGCATCCGCTGCACTGGTTCGATCTGGAAACCGGCAAACGACTCGAAGGCATTTGATCGGCAGCGTTCTTATGTCGTTTTAGATATATGTAAACGTTGAGATTTTCGTTGGGCAGGCGGTGGGCACACGGCATCATGCCCGACATGCGATTCCAAACCATCATCGTTCCGGGATGGAAAAATTCCGGGCCCGACCACTGGCAGACCGAGTGGGAGCAAGCGCTCCCACACTGCCGGCGTGTCGATCAAAGAGACTGGGCGCACCCCGCGCCTCGTGATTGGCACGGCTGTGTTGCCCATGCCGTGGATGCCGCCACCAGCCCGGTACTGCTTGTTGCGCATAGCCTGGGCTGCCTGTCTGTGGCGGCACTGCCTGTCGCGCTTCACGCACGTGTGGCAGGCGCACTGCTGGTGGCGCCGGCCGATGTCGAACGCCCTGGCGCCAACGCTGATCTGAAGGCATTTGCACCGGTGGCCTTGCATCCGCTCGCATTTCAGACCGTGGTAGTGGCCAGCGACAATGACCCCTATTGCACCCTCACGCGCGCCGATCAGTTTGCCCAGGCCTGGGGCAGCCGCCTGATCGTGGTGCCTGGCGCGGGTCATATCAACGCCGACAGCGGCTATGGCAAATGGCCCCAGGGCCTGAAACTGCTCACTGCCCTGCGCCGCCGGGCCGCCTGGCGCATCCAGCCCCCCTCACCCAAGGTCGCCCCCTTATCTGCCCATCTGCCCAGCCGCCTGAACTAGTCCCTTCTTGCGATCAACTGGCGAGCCGCGTCTGATGCAGCGCCCAGACATAAAAAGGGCACGCGCCCGAGGCCGCGTGCCCTTTTTCCTGGCGCCTGCCCAATGCGCTTACTCGAGCAGACTGCGCAGCATCCACGCGTTCTTTTCGTGCACATCCAGGCGACGCGTCAGCAGGTCGGCCGTCGGGGCGTCGTTGCCACCGTCGGCCTTGGCGAACGCGCTGCGAGCGGTTTTTGCCACGGCCTCGTTGCCTTTGACAAGCAGGCGCACCATTTCAAGTGCTTCGGGAATGGACTCCGGCTCGGAAATCGACGACAGCTTGCTGTATTCGCGGTAGGTTCCGGGCGCGTTGTGGCCGAGTGCGCGGATACGTTCGGCGATGTCGTCCAACGCCGTCCACTCTTCCGTGTACTGGTCCATGAACATGTTGTGCAGCGTGTTGAACAGCGGCCCGGTGACGTTCCAGTGAAAGTTGTGCGTCATCAGATAGAGCGTGTAGGAGTCGGCCAGGACTTTGGACAACTCGGCAGCAATCTCGGCGCGATCTTCCGTCGAAATGCCGATGTTGACCTGAGGGGCCGAAGAGGAATTTTTTGAGTGTTTGGACATAAGCGACTCCATGGTTGGCTGGCAGAATTAAAGAGTACCACCGGCAAAAAACTAAATCAGCTTGCCTGTGCAGGCGTTTCCTCCGGCAACATTCGAACACCTTGCAGCCCGCATGCGAAAACGGTCTGCGTGAGGGCATCGATGGCGCTCATGCGCGGAAAACTGCGCCGCCAGGCCAGCACCACCCGACGGGTGGAACCCGGCGGTGCAAGCGGGATATAGCGCAGCAGGCTTTCCGGCCCGGGGTTCAGTGGCACGGCGGTAATGGGCAACACCGTAATGCCGATGCCTGCTGCCACCATGTGCCGAATCGTCTCCAGCGACGAGCCCTCGAAGGTGCGTTGAATCCCATCACTGGCGGCCGAAAAGCGCGAAAGCTCGGGACAGACTTCCAGAACCTGATCACGGAAACAGTGGCCACTGCCCAGCAGCAGCATGGTTTCCTCCTTGAGCTCGCTGGCAGCGATCTGCGCACGGTCGGCCCAGGGGTGATTGACCGGCACGGCAACGACAAAGGGCTCATCGAACAGGGGCTGCATGACCAGACCCGCCTCGGGCAATGGCAGCGCCATGATGGCGCAGTCGATTTCGCCCTGACGCAGCAGCTCCACCAGACGCAAGGTGAAATTCTCCTGCAGCAGCAAGGGCATTTGCGGGGTGCGGGCGATCTGCGCCGGTACCAGTTGGGGCAACAGATAGGGCCCGATGGTGTGGATCACCCCCACCCGCAAGGGACCGGCCAGCGGGTCATGGCCCTGGCGCGCAATTTCCTTGATGCTGGCGCTTTCTTCAAGCACCTTCTGCGCCTGAGTCACGATGCGCTCGCCGATCGGGGTCACGCCCACCTCGGCGCCCCCGCGCTCGAAGAGCGTCACACCCAGCTCATCCTCCAGCTTGCGTATGGCCACCGACAGCGTGGGCTGGCTGACATAACAGGCCTCGGCTGCACGCCCGAAGTGCCTTTCGCGTGCAACGGCCACAATGTATTTGAGCTCGGTAAGCGTCATGGTTGTCCTTGTGTGCTCATGTTCGCAGGAAATCCTCGCGACCACGCATCCAGCGGTTCAAATGGGCCGATGCAATCTCGGGGTGGTGCGCACGTAACCGGGCGGCCAGCTCACGGGCGCGTTCGGCCAGGTCGGCATCTGCTTCCAGGTCGGCAAACCGCAGCAGTGCCAGACCTGACTGTCGCTTGCCGAGGAACTCTCCGGGCCCGCGCTGTGCCAGATCACGCCGCGCGATTTCAAAGCCGTCGGTCGTCTCGAACATGGCGCGCAATCGGTCCCTCGCCACATGCGAAAGCGGGGCCTGATAGAGCAGCACGCACACCGACTCGGCCGACCCGCGCCCCACGCGCCCGCGCAACTGATGCAGTTGCGCCAGGCCGAAGCGTTCGGCATGTTCGATCACCATCAACGAAGCATTGGGCACATCCACACCGACTTCGATGACGGTGGTCGCCACCAGCACCTGCACCTCGCCCGCCCGGAACGCAGTCATCACCTGGGCTTTTTCAGCCGGGGTGAGGCGCCCATGCACCAGGCCGACCCGCAGATCGGGCAACTCGGCACGCATGCGCTCGAAGGTGTCCACGGCATTCTGCAGTTCGATTGCCTCGCTTTCCTCGACCAGCGGGCACACCCAGTACACCTGCTGGCCCAATCGGGCGGCCTGCCCGATGCGCTGCAGTACTTCGGTGCGCCGCGTGTCGGCCAGCAGCTTGGTCACCACCGGCGTGCGGCCCGGGGGCAGCGCGTCGATGACAGAAACATCCAGATCGGCGAACACGGTCATGGCCAGCGTGCGGGGAATCGGCGTGGCACTCATGTTGAGCTGATGGGGTACCAGCGTATGCGCCTCGCCCTTGCGGCTGAGCGCCAGGCGCTGGCCCACGCCGAAGCGATGCTGCTCATCGACGATGATCAGGCCCAACCTGGGGAAGCTCACGTGATCCTGAATCAGCGCCTGCGTGCCCACCAGCAAATGGGTCTCGCCCGACTGGGCACGCGCCACGGCGTCGCGCTTGGCCCGCGCCCCGAGGCTACCGCTGAGCCAGGAGACCGTGACCCCCAGCGGCTCGAGCCAACTGCGCAGCTTGACCACATGCTGTTCGGCCAGAATTTCGGTGGGTGCCATCAGTGCGACCTGGGCACCGGCATCGATGGCCTGTGCGGCGGCCAGCGCGGCCACCACCGTCTTGCCACTGCCCACATCGCCCTGAAGCAGGCGATGCATGGGGTGCGAACGCGCGAGATCGTCCGAGATCTCGGCGACCACACGATGCTGCGCGTCGGTCAGCCTGAACGGCAAGGCGGCCGAGAGGCGCTGGACCAGACTGTTTTTCTTTTTCGTGCGCGCCAGCGGGCGTGCGGTTTTTTGCAGGCGTGCAGCACGCGCCGCCG
>JBAZPE010000072.1:0-7748 GCA_041648375.1 Burkholderiaceae bacterium
CGTATGCCAATTTTTTAGGGGTGGTCTGAAAACCCGCATGAACAGGGGCTGACAGAGGCGCAAGAAAAAATGAGGGGTGTGCACATACGTTATTCGACGTACACCCGCGAGGCGTTTCGTGATCGATGGTGCACCACGTTACGCACCATCATCGCGCATGCGCACCACCTTGGGACCCGCGGTATCGGGGGCGATCACACCTGCCCGATGGGCCCGTTCATAGCGTGTGCAGGGCTCGGAGAACGAGGGCGGCAAGTTGGCATCGGTTTTGCTTTGAACAGGCATATGCCCGTTCGAGGCATGTCTTTCGAATGCAGATCGATGTCTACCGTTACTCACATTAAAACCAGGGAAAATCAAATGAAGCGCAGACACGCACTCAAAACCATATCTGCCGCCACGCTGCTGGCCTTATCAGGCTGGATGCCCAGCGCGTTTTCGGCAGAAGACACGATCAAGGTCGGCATCCTGCATTCGCTGTCGGGCACCATGGCCATCTCCGAGACGTCGCTCAAGGACGTTGCGCTCATGACCATTGACGAGATCAACGCAAACGGCGGCGTCAACGGCAAGAAGCTTGAAGCGGTGGTGGTCGATCCAGCATCGGACTGGCCGATGTTCGCCGAGCGTGCGCGCCAGTTGCTGGCGCAGGAAAAGGTCGCTGTCGTGTTCGGCTGCTGGACCTCGGTATCACGCAAGTCGGTTCTGCCCGTCTTCAAGGAACTCAACGGTCTGTTGTTCTATCCGGTTCAATATGAAGGCGAGGAACTCGAGCGCAACGTGTTCTATACGGGCGCGGCGCCCAATCAGCAGGCCATCCCTGCCGTTGAGTACCTGATGAGTGAAGATGGTGGCGGTGCCAAGCGCTTCGTGCTGCTGGGCACCGACTATGTCTACCCGCGCACGACCAACAAGATTCTGCGTTCCTTCCTGCACAGCAAGGGTGTGAAGGACAGCGACATCGAAGAGGTCTACACCCCCTTCGGCCATGCCGACTATCAGACCATCGTCGCCAACATCAAACGTTTCTCGCAAGGCGGGCGTACGGCGGTGATCTCCACCATCAACGGCGACTCCAACGTGCCGTTCTACAAGGAACTGGGCAATGCGGGCCTGAAGGCAACTGATGTACCGGTCGTTGCTTTCTCGGTGGGCGAGGAAGAGCTGCGCGGTGTGGACACCAAGCCGCTGGTGGGCCACCTGGCTGCCTGGAACTACTTCCAGTCCATCAAGAATCCGGTGAACGCCGCCTTCATCGACAAATGGAAGGCGTATGCGAAGGCGAAGAACCTGCCTAATGCCGCGACCGCCGTGACCAACGATCCCATGGAAGCCACTTATGTAGGGATTCATATGTGGAAGCAGGCCGTGGAGCAGGCCAAGACCACCGATGTGGACAAGGTAATCGATGCCATGGGTGGACAAACGTTCGCTGCGCCCGATGGCTTCACGATCCAGATGGACAAGACCAATCATCACCTGCACAAGCCGGTCTATATCGGCGAGATTCAGGCCGATGGACAGTTCAACGTGGTCTGGAAGACCAAGGGCCCCATCCGCGCGCAACCCTGGAGCCCGTTCATTGCGGGTAACGAAGGCAAGCAAGGTCTTTGATCGACAGCCCCTCACGCGGCAGGCGTGAGGGGACTTTTCCCAAGGCAGTTATGAAGAACCCGGCTTTTTTTCGTGTGTGCAGCAGCATCGTTCTGATGCTGCTGCTCGCGCTGGGCGCAGGTGTTGCTGCCCGTGCTGCACCCGCAGCAGATGCGCCTGCGATCGACGCAGCCATGTTGGCCCCGCTGGCGGGATCGGACACCGATGCCAGATTGGACACGATCAGTCAGTTGGGCATGCGCGCAGATCCGGGCGCGGCCCGCATTCTCGAAGCGTTGTCTGCCGGCACACTGTATGTGGGTCCGCAGGAACAGTTGTTGATCCAGACCTCGCCGGGGCAGGCTATCGATGCGGTCAATGGTCAGGCAATGACCATGCCGGCGCAGGCCGATACCGTGATGGTCAACAATCGATTGCGCCGCGCCGTGCAGTCTGCACTTGCCGGGTCGCGACTGTTTGCCGACGACTGGCGCGTGCGCCTGACCGCGGCAAACAATCTGTCGCGTAGTAACGATCTGGCCCAGTTGTCCCTGATCGAACGCGCACTGCAGGTGGAACAGCGCGATGAGGTACGCCGCGCACTCGAGGTTGCGCAGGCCAATCTCGCGCTGCAGAGCCCGCAGCCTGACGCCCGTCGTGCTGCCGCCGAGGCGTTGGGCAAGACCCGCAATCCGGCTTTTCGTACGGCGCTGGCGAACCTGTCGCAGCCCGCCTCCGATGGCACGTTTGCCGAATCCGACGAACGCGTGCGCGAGGCTGCCGCGCGTGCGGTGGCGGCGATCGACCGGCATCAGCAGACCGTGGCCTGGGCGGGGCATCTATTCTATGGTCTGAGCCTGGGCAGCGTCTTGCTGCTCGCAGCGCTGGGCCTGGCCATCACGTTCGGACTGATGGGTGTCATCAACATGGCGCATGGCGAGTTGCTGATGATCGGCGCCTATGTGACCTATGTCACGCAAGTGCTCTTCCGGCAATGGTTGCCGGGATGGATGGATTGGTATGTGCTGGCGGCCTTGCCCGCGGCATTTTTCATCACTGCCATGGTGGGCATGGTGCTGGAGCGCACGGTTATTCGCTGGCTTTACGGGCGTCCGCTGGAAACGCTGCTGGCCACCTGGGGCATCAGCCTGATTCTGATGCAGGGCGTGCGCACGCTCTTCGGCGCGCAGAACGTCGAGGTCAGCAATCCCTCGTGGATGTCCGGTGGCGTGACGGTGTTGGGTGGGCTGGTCCTGACCTACAACCGGATGGCGATCATCGTGTTTGCCGTCCTGGTCGTGGCTTTCGTCTGGCTGCTGCTCAACCACACGCGCCTGGGCCTGTTCGTGCGGGCCATCACGCAGAATCGTCGCATGGCCGATTGTGTGGGCGTGCCCACCGGACGCGTCGATATGCTTGCCTTCGGGCTGGGTGCAGGCATTGCCGGTCTGGCCGGTGTGGCCCTGTCCCAGCTTGGCAACGTGGGCCCAGATCTTGGCCGCGCCTATATCGTGGACTCCTTCATGGTGGTGGTGCTGGGCGGCGTGGGGCAGTTGGCCGGCACGGTCATTGCCGCATTCAGCCTGGGCACCATCAACAAATTCATCGAACCGTATTCGGGCGCGGTGCTCGCAAAAATCATGATTCTGGTGTTGATCGTGCTTGTCGTACAGAAACGCCCTCAGGGCCTGTTCGCGCCACGCGGTAGGAGCGTCGAATGACCCATCTTCCCCATCGAGACAGACTGGCTGCACTGGCTCATCGCCCGCTGCTCTCGCCCGCTGCGTGGACAGCGCTGCTGGCCGCCACGCTGGTCATGGCGCTGCTGCCCTTGGCCAATCTCGTGTTTGCACCGGGGCACGCCTTGCATATCTCGGGCTACATGATTGCCTTGCTGGGCAAGTTCATGTGCTTCGCACTGGCCGCGCTCGCGCTTGATCTGGTGTGGGGCTATGCCGGCATTCTGTCGCTGGGGCATGGTCTGTTCTTTGCGCTTGGCGGCTACGCGCATGGCATGTACCTGATGCGCAATCTGGGCGGGCCGGACGGCGTGAATCGCATGCCGGAGTTCATGAGCTTTCTGAGCTGGAAGGAATACCCCTGGTACTGGGCCTTCACCGATCATTTTGCGTGGGCATGGCTGCTGGTGATCTGTGTGCCTGGCCTGCTGGCCTTCGTGTTCGGCTACTTCGCATTTCGCTCGCGCATCAAGGGTGTGTATTTCTCCATCATCACGCAGGCACTGACCTTTGCCGCCATGCTGCTGTTCTTTCGCAATGAAACCGGGTTCGGCGGCAACAACGGCTTCACGGCGTTTCGCACCATTCTCGGGTTCGACATCACCGCCGCCTCCACGCGTGCGGCGCTGTATTGGGCCACGCTCGCGGCCCTGGCGCTGGCATTCATTCTGGCGCGTGTGGTGACCCAATCCAAGCTGGGTCGCGTGTTGATGGCCGTTCGCGATTCGGAGAACCGCCTGCGCTTCATCGGCTACGACCCGCTGGGTTTCAAGCTGTTCGTCTGGACGCTCTCTGCCATTTTGTGCGGTATTGCCGGTGCGTTGTATGTGCCGCAGGTCGGCATCATCAACCCCAGCGAAATGTCGCCGCAGAATTCCATCGAGATGGTGATCTGGGTGGCCACTGGCGGACGGGGCACCCTGATCGGTCCGATTATTGGTGCGGGTGCCGTCAACGGCCTGAAGACCTGGTTCACCAGTGCCTTCCCCGAGTACTGGCTGTATGCGTTGGGACTGATTTTCGTGCTGGTGACGCTTTTGCTGCCGCAGGGCATTGTGGGTCTTGTGCGCCAGATCGTGCGCCGTCGCAAGGAGGTGGATGCATGAGTGTCGATGAGCAACAAGCCTCGGGAGGCACGGTCTCGTATGGTCGTGTCGGCACGGCAGGCGTGGACACCACGCATGGGGCCATTCTTTATCTGGAGTCCATTACCGTCAGTTTCGATGGGTTCAAGGCACTGAACAATCTGAGCCTGGATATCGGGGTGGGCGAACTGCGCTGCATCATCGGTCCCAACGGAGCAGGAAAGACAACCATGATGGATGTGATCACCGGTAAAACCCGGCCCACATCGGGCACGGCCTTCTTCGGTCAGAACATCGACCTCACGCTGCTCAATGAGGCGCAAATTGCAGACGCGGGCATCGGTCGGAAATTTCAGCGTCCCACGGTATTCGAAGCACACACCGTGTTCGAAAACCTCGAGTTGGCAATGAAGGCCAACAAGGGGGTGCGCCGCACATTGTTTTCGCGACTCGGGTCCGAGCAGCTCGATCGCATTGCAGACACGCTGGACGTGATTCGCCTGGGCGATCAGGCCGGGCGTGCCGCAGGGCTGCTGTCGCACGGCCAGAAGCAGTGGCTTGAAATCGGCATGTTGCTGATGCAGGAACCGAGCCTGCTGTTGCTGGACGAACCGGTGGCCGGCATGACCGATGCCGAGACCGAGCGCACGGGCGAATTGCTCAACGAATTGCGTGGCAAGCACTCCATGGTCGTGGTCGAGCATGACATGGATTTCGTCACGCAGATTGCTGGCGCCGGCAAGGTGACGGTGTTGCATGAGGGGTCGGTACTGGCCGAGGGCACCATGGCGCACGTCCAGGCGGACGCGCGCGTGATCGAAGTGTATTTGGGGCGTTAGATGCTGCAGGCAAATCAGATCAACCAGTACTACGGTGGCAGCCACACCTTGCGCGATGTGTCGATCGCGGTGAAGAAGGGCGAGTGCATGGCGTTGCTTGGGCGTAATGGCGTGGGCAAGACGACCCTGCTGAAGTGCCTGATGGGCGTGTTGCCCGTGGCACGCGGCAGTGTCTCGCTCGATGGCGGCGACATTACGCGACTGGCACCCCACCAGCGCGCCGCGCGCGGCATGGCGTATGTGCCGCAGGGCCGTGACATCTTTGCGCGCCTGACCGTCGAGGAAAATATTCTGATGGGCATGGCGACGTTTTCCGGTGCGCGCGCCCGTCGCATCAAGGGCGAGATATTCGAACTCTTTCCTGTTCTCAAAGCCATGCTGGCGCGCCGCGGCGGCGATCTCTCGGGCGGGCAACAGCAACAGCTCGCGATTGCGCGTGCCTTGGTGGCCGAACCGGCGATCATCATTCTGGATGAGCCCACTGAAGGCATACAGCCGTCGATCATCAAGGACATCGGGCACGTCATTCGCATGTTGCGCGAACGGGGCGATATCGGCATCTTGCTGTGCGAGCAATATTTCGACTTCGCACGTGAACTGGCCGACACCTTTGTCGTCATGTCACGCGGAGAGGTGGTGGTGGCGGGCGACCGGACGACGATCGGCTCCGACGACGTTCGCAAGCATCTTTCAGTGTGAGCACGGGCGCCCGTAGGCGCCCGCATGACGGCAAGACTCAGGCAGGCAGCAGCAAGTCGGCTGCTTCCTGGAGGTTCGACACCTGCGTATAAGGCAGCCATTGCGGGTTGCCCGTCTCGCCCCGCCGATTCACCCAAATGGCGCGCAGGCCGAGTTCGTGGCAAGCCTTCATATCCCAATACATGCCCATCGCCACGTGCACCGTTTCGCTCGATGAAACACCCATTGTCCGGTAGGCATACTCGAAGAGTTCTGGCGACGGCTTGTAGGCCTGAGCCTGCTGCGCAGTAATGACATAGTCGAAGGCCACGCCGATGTTTGCCACCGTCGGTGCAATGAGATCATCATCCGAGTTCGTGAAGATGGCGAGCTTGTAGCGTTCGCGCAGACGTTGCAGCGCGCTGGCTACCTCGGGATGCGGTCCCATGGTCATGGGTGAGCAGGCAATGCGATCGATCTCCTGCGCGCTCGGCGTCAGGCCGTGCTCGCCGAACGCTGCCACAAAGCCCGTACGCAAAATGTCCTTGTACGAGCGGTGCGGCTTTTCGGATGTCACGCGGCGCCCCTGTGCGGAAAAATCCTCGAGTATCGAAGCCGCATTGGCGCCGTGCGCGTCATGTGCGGCCAGTGTGGCATCGATCTCTCGAAGAAGCACCTCATACCATTGCACCAGCGTGCCATAGCAATCGAAGGTGATGATCTTCGGGGGCGTATCGAGCTTGAAGCCGGCGGCGTTCGGCGGATGCATGTCGTCACCCCGCAATCAGCTTGGCAATGGCCTCACCGACCTCGGTCGTGGATGCCTTGCCCGCCAGATCCGGCGTGCGCGGACCGTTGGCCAGGACATGTTCGATCGCCTGCACGATCACATCGTGTGCATCCTGCGCTCGTTGCCGAATGGCACCATCGCGACCCTGGCCGAGGAACTCCAGCATCATGGCGCCTGACCAGATCATGGCGATGGGGTTGGCAATGTTCTTGCCGTAGATGTCGGGCGCTGAACCATGCACGGGTTCGAACAAGGATGGAAAGTCGCGGTCGGGATTCAGGTTCGACGAAGGTGCCAGGCCGATGGTGCCGGCGCATGCCGGGCCCAGATCGGACAGGATGTCGCCGAAAAGATTCGATGCCACCACCACATCGAAGCGATCGGGTTGCAGGACGAAACGGGCAGTGAGAATGTCGATGTGCTGCTTGTCGGTCTTGATGTCCGGATAGTGTGCGGCCATCTCGGCGGCGCGTTCGTCCCAGTAGGGCATGCTGATTGCAATGCCGTTGGACTTGGTGGCAACCGTGACATGCTTGCGCGCCCTGCGGCTGGCCAATTCAAACGCAAAGCGCAAGACCCGATCGCAGCCCTTGCGGGTGAAGATCGATTCCTGCAGCACGATTTCGCGCTCGGTGCCTTCGAACATCTTGCCGCCCACCGAGCTGTATTCGCCTTCGGTGTTCTCGCGCACGACCATGAAATCGATATCGCCCGGCTTGCGGTTGGCCAGCGGGCAGGGCACGCCTTCGAACAGGCGCACCGGGCGCAGGTTGACGTACTGGTCGAATTCGCGCCGGAACTTCAGCAGCGAGCCCCAAAGCGACACATGGTCGGGCAGCAGATCGGGCCAGCCGACAGCGCCAAAATAGATGGCATCCATATCGCCAATCTGGGCCTTCCAGTCTTCGGGCATCATCGCGCCCGTTTTCTGGTGATAGTCGCAACTGGCCCACTCGATATCGGTGAAGGCCAGTGGCAGGTCGAAGCGCTCGGCAGCCGCGCGCAGTGCACGCAGCCCTTCGGG
>JBAZPE010000073.1:0-7643 GCA_041648375.1 Burkholderiaceae bacterium
ACCCGCAGGCGCGGGCCGAATTGCAGCAAGGGGGCGGCAAAGTGAAGGTGCCTTGCCTGCGTATCGATGAAGCGGGCCAGACGCGTTGGATGTATGAGTCCGATGACATCATCGCTTTCCTCGAGCGGCGTTTCGCAAGCCTGGCCTGAATCTGGTTTTAGCGCGTGTGCTCATCACGTGGTGGGCTGACACCGCGTGCTCATTTCCCCAGCATCGCCTTGATCAACGCATAGGTCGCCGTGATGCGGGCCTCGTTGGGAAAGTTGCGATTGGCCAGTACGACGATACCCAGATTTTCGCTGGGCAAAACCGTGACATAACCGCCGAAGCCATTGGTCGATCCAGTTTTGTTGAGCGCCACGTTTTGCTGCGGGGGCAGCGGGGGCGTGATTCGTTCAGCCTTCTGCGGGGTCATGATGAACGCGTAGCCGTTGGCCGAGATCATCGTGGCAAGATCGGCGGGCCAGGCGTACTGCTCCCAGACCATGTCCTGCGTGAAATTGGCGGTGTTGAGCTGGCCTTCCCGCGTGCGGCGCACGGCTGCCCTGAGCTCGGGCGATATGTCGCGGCGTTCCAGCACCACGTCAAGAAACCTGAGCATGTCCCGTGCGCTGGATTTCAGTCCGTAGGCTTCGGAGGCCAGCACGCCGGGCGACACGCGTATGGGCCTGTCGGTCTTGCGTTCATAGCCATACGCGTAGTGCGGCATTTGCGCATCGGGCACCTGAACCCAGGTGTGGGTCAGACCGAGTTCGGGCAGCAGCACGGTCTGCAGGGCCTGTGCGTAGGGCATCCCCATCGTCTCAGCGGTAATGTGGCCCAGCAGCCCGATGCTGATGTTGGAGTAGCTTCGGGTGCCGGGTTGTGGCGGCTGCCAGCCCTTGAGCCAGTCGATCAGCGTGGTGGTGTCAGCAATGTTATCGGGCGCCTGCAGCGGCAGGCCACCTGAGTAGTGCGTGGCCAGATCCATCAGCGTCATGTCGCGGCCAATCGTACAGGCATCAGCGCACAGATAATGCGAGGCCTTGGTGTCCAGTGAGAGCTGGCCCCGCTGTTCCGCAAGCGCGGCAAGCGTGACGGTGAAGAGTTTGCTGATCGAACCCAGTTCGAACAGGGTGTCCGGGGTGACTGCCAGATTGTCGGCACGTGAGGCCAGGCCCGTGGCGTAAAACTGGTGCTGTCCATGATGCGTGACGCCAACGACCAAGCCGGGAATGTTGTATTGCACAATCGCATCGGCAAATGCCGCGCGGGCATGTGTTTGGAATGCATCGTTGTGCGCCATGGCAGGTGCGAACAAGATGGCCGCTGCAAGCGCGAATGCTGTTCGAAGGCGCTGGATGATCATTGAACACTGCCGTAGGGGGAGGCCGATCAGTGTAGTGGTACAGGCAACGGGCTCGCGCCAGTAGCCTTGAAGCCGATGTGGAATTGCGTGCATGCGTCGGCGCAAGCCATAGACAGACCTGCAACTGCTTCCTACAATCGCGTGCATTGCGCTTGAGCCTTCCCGGAACACCATCTGTGAAGCCGCGCACCATTCAGAAAGGCCATTGCTCATGTCGGGCACCGCTGCACCGTCTACCCCCGCCTCATCCGAAATGTCGCCTGCAGAACGCACGTCGTCGTCTGACGTGTCCACCCCATCTTCAAAGTCGGAAACGCCACCCCGCGCAGACGAGTTTCTGCTTCCCATCGTGGGCGCCGCCGCCTTCGCGCATCTGTTGAACGACCTCATCCAGGCAATGCTGCCATCGGTCTACCCGATGCTGAAAACCCAGTTTGCGCTGAGCTTCAGCCAGATCGGCTGGATGGCATTGACCTATCAGATCACTGCATCGCTGTTGCAACCCTGGATTGGTCTGTACACCGACAAGCACCCCAAGCCCTATCTGTTGCCAACAGGCATGATCGTGACCTTGATCGGAATCGCGTTGTTGGCTTTTGCAGGCAGCTACGAAATGCTGCTGGTGGCGTCTGCCGTGGTCGGCATAGGCTCCGCCACGTTTCATCCTGAGGCCTCGCGTGTGGCCAGGACGGCTTCTGGTGGCCGCTTCGGGACCGCACAGTCGACGTTTCAGGTGGGTGGCAATACCGGGTCTGCGATCGGCCCGCTGCTTGCCGCAGCGATCGTCGTGCCCCGTGGGCAGTCCGCCATCGCCTGGTTCATGCTGGTGGCCCTCTTGGCCATCGGGGTGCTGTTCAGGCTGACGGCGTGGACCATCAGGCATGGCCAGATCCGTTCGAAGAATCTGCATCGCCAGGGCAACACGGGCCTGGGACGCAAGGACGTCATTCAAGCCATGGTGGTCATCGCCATCCTGATGTTCGCCAAGTTCGTCTACATCGCCGCGTTTACGAACTACTTCACCTTCTACATGATCGGCCGCTTTGGTGTGACCGTGCAGCAAAGTCAGATGTACTTGTTCATCTTCCTCGCGGCCATTGCATTGGGCACCTTTGTCGGTGGGCCAGTAGGGGACCGCATCGGCCGCAAGGCGGTGATCTGGGTGTCGTTTCTAGGCGTGGCGCCTTTTGCCCTGGCCTTGCCCTACGCGGATCTGTTCTGGACGGCCGTGCTCGCCATTGCGATCGGGCTGGTGATGTCCTCGGCATTTGCCGCCCTGGTGGTCTATGCGCAGGAAGCCGTGCCCGGCCGGGTGGGCATGGTGTCAGGCGTCATGTTCGGGCTGATGTTTGGTATTGGTGGGATTGGCGCTGCTGGCCTGGGCAACCTGGCCGACATCTACGGCCTGGTGTGGGTGTTTCACCTGACGTCGTTCCTGCCGCTGTTGGGCCTGGCCACGGCGTTCCTGCCCAGGACACGTTCGATGTGAGGCGCCCACCGTGGGTGGTCGTCACGTGAGGGCCGATGCAGGCCCAGCGCATCGGTCTGGGCCTGAATGCGATCCATATGCCGGGCTGGATGACTGAACGTGACTCAGTTGCCCGCAGTGATGTTGCCTGCCTTGACCACCTTCGCCCAGCGATCAAGCTCTTCCTTGGTATAGGCGGCCAGGGCTTCGGGGCCTTTGAAGTCTGCATCGGCACCCTGATCTTCCGCCTTCTTCTTGAAATCCGGTGTGGCCATGATTTTCTCCACGGCACTGGCGAGCTTATCGATGACAGGCTTGGGTGTCTTGGCGGGTGCGTAGATCGCAAACCAGGAGGACACGATCAGATCCGGAAAACCCGCTTCAGCCACGGTAGGAACGTCGGGCAGGCTGGGCAGGCGTTTGTCGCCCGTGACGGCAAGCGCGCGCAGTTTGCCAGCCTTGATCTGGGGGATCAGCGGGGGCGGCGTGGTGATGGTCATGTCGACGGCGCCGCCCAGCAGATCGTTCAGTGCCGGGCCCGTACCCTTGTAAGGAATGTGTGTGATCTTGATGCCGGCTTGCTGGTTGAGCAGTTCGGTGGCCACATGCTGCAGCGAGCCATTGCCTGATGAGGCGTAGTTCAGCTTGCCCGGGTTGGCCTTGGCGTACGCCACCAGTTCTTTCATCGAGTTGATCGGCAGGTCGGGGCGCACGACTACGATTTGCGGGGCTGACAGGATATTGGCCACCGGCGCGAAATCGGCGATCGGATCCCAACCGGCGTTGGGCTGAATGGTGGGTGTGATCACCTGAAAGCCGGAATACTGCAGCATCATGGTGTACCCATCGGGCTCGGCCCGCTTGATGGCCTGGGCCGCGATGCCGCCGGCTGCACCCGGGCGGTTATCGACCACCACGCTTTGCCCCAGGGCTTCGCTCAGCGGTTGCGCGATCAGACGCGCCGCGATGTCGGTCGTGCCACCGGGCGCAGCCGAAGCGATCAGGGAGATCGGGCGTTCCGGGTAGTCGGCCAGGGCGGCTGCCGACAGCGACAGGCTGCCTGCGCTGACCAGCGTCGTGGCGAATGTGATGAAGCGGCGGTTCAGAAGCGATGCCATGTGATGTCTCCAGTTTTTCTAGTCGTGGGGTGAGGCGGTGGTAGAACGTCAGGGTGTCGATACGATGCGATCAGGCCGGTGACGCGGATCCTTGCTGAGGGAATCTTTCAGCCAACCAGGCGGGTGCGGGGTGTGTCTGCAGACGAGGGCCGGCTGTCAGCAAAGGCGTGGTCATCGTGCGCTGGACGAGCCCGGGAAGCGTGCTGACGATTTCGAGCAAGGCGCGAAGATCGACGCCGGAGTCCACGCCCATGCACGCGAACATGTGCACCAGTTCCTCAGTGTTGACATTGCCGCTGGCACCGGGCGCGTAGGGGCATCCGCCCAGACCGCCTACGGCGGCGTCAAAGCGCGTAATGCCTGTCTGCCAACCCGCCACGGCATTGGCCAGCGCCATGCCTCTCGTGTTGTGCAGATGCAGGGTGACCGGAATGCGTTCACCCAATGCGCGGGCGACCTGGTCGCACAATGCGGCAACCTGGGTCGGAAACGCCATGCCTGTGGTGTCACACAGCGTGACGCCTCGCGCACCTGCCGCGACCAGTTCGCTGGCCAGTGCCACGACGTCGTCTGGCGAGATGTCGCCCTCGAACGGACATCCGAAGGCCGTGGACAGCGACACATTGCACGGCACGTCGCCCTGCGCCCTGGCATGTTGCAGAATCGCCTTGAGTTCGCCCAGTGACTGTTCCCGCGTCATGCGAAGGTTGGCGCGGTTGTGCGTTTCGCTTGCGGACATGACCAGGTTCATTTCGTCTACGCCAACCTCCAGCGCACGCTCCAGGCCACGCACATTGGGGATCAGCGCGGTATAGATCGTGCCAGGTGTGCGGCTGATGCGCCGCAGCAGGTCTTGCGCATCGGCCAGGGCGGGAATGGCCTTGGGCGAGGTCATGCTGCTGACTTCGATTCGTTTGAAGCCGCAGGCAGAAAGCGCGTTTACAAAAACGACTTTTTCATCGGTCGGCACGAACACCGGCTCGATCTGCAGGCCGTCGCGCGGGCCCACTTCATTGATTTCGATCTGTGTTGAACCCTGGTTCATGCGATGACTCCCGCTTGGCGCAGTTTGGCGATGGTCGGCTCGTCGATGCCGGCTTCTCGCAGGACTTTGTCGGTGTGTTCACCCAGCACGGGCGCACGATGCCGAATGGCGCCCGGGTTGTGTGACATAAGGGGGAAAACGGCCGGCATGTCCACTTCAGCACCCGCTGCCGACGTGATGTGCGCAATGGCTTGCCTGGACTGGAAGTGCGGGTCCTGCGCCATGTCGGCCACCGAGTAGATGCGACCCGAAGGCACGCCCACTTCGCGCAGGGCATTCAAGATAGTGTCGATGTCACGAGTCGCGGTCCAGGCACCGATGGCGGCATCCAGTTCCTGTACCCGCGCAACGCGACCATCATTGCGCGCCAGGTCGGGATCGTCGGCCAGGTCGGGGCGACCGATCATCTGCATCAATCGGGTGAAAATGCCGTCGCCGTTGCCCGCGATCAGAACATACGTGCCATCTTGCGTCGGATAGGCATTGGATGGGGCAATCCCCGGCAGCGCAGCACCGGCAGGCTCGCGCACCGCACCGAATACGGAAAACTCGGGCAACAGGCTCTCGGTGAGGTTGAAGATGCTTTCATAGAGCGCGGCATCGATGACCTGGCCCTGCCCCCCGCGCGCATCGCGTTCATACAGGGCCAGCAGCACGCCCAGCGCGCCATGCAGCCCCGCAATCGTGTCGCCCAGCGACAGACCGGCGCGCACCGGCGCACGGCCAGGCTCGCCATTGAGGTAGCGCAGCCCCGCCATGGCTTCGCCGATGGCCGCGAAACCCGGCTCCATGGCCTTGGGACCGGTCTGACCGTAGCCGGACACGCGCAGCATGATCAGACGAGGGTTCAATGCATGCAGGGTCTCCCAGGACAAGCCCCACTTCTCCATGGTGCCCGGGCGAAAATTCTCGATCAGCACATCGGCCTGGGCCGCCAGCGAACGGACGATGGCCTGACCTTCCTGCTGGCGCAGATCCACGCAGACCGACTGCTTGCTGCGCGATTGGGCTTCCCACCACACCGAGGTGCCTTCGTGCAGCATGCGCCACTTGCGCAGCGGATCGCCATTGCCGGGCGGCTCGATCTTGATGATATCAGCCCCGAAATCGGCCAGCGTTTTTGCAGCAAAAGGCCCTGCAATCAGTTGACCGAGTTCGAGCACGCGAATGCCGGACAGAATCTGGCGCGCCATGATGTCTCCGAAGTGTTTTGGTTCGTTATCGGGGCAGTGTGCCCCAGGGTGGACCCGGGTGGAATGGTCGATCGGTGAAGGGGGCTTTCGTGAACCGCGAAAGCTGCAAGCACATTGCTGGCATCTGCCCGGCTAGCCCGTCGCCCGCAGGTGGGCCAGCAAGAGCCGTGTGGGCAGCGCCAGTCCGTTCAGGTCGCGCACGCCCAGCAGCAGGCCACGGTGTGCCCATTCGTCGGTCAGCGCAATCAGCTTGAGCTGCATGGAGCGGGCGTGCGGCTCGGCCGCAATGCGGGGCAGGATGCCTACCCCGCCTGTGGCACCTACCATGCGACAGATGGCATCGAAACTGCGCACCTGAATGCGCAGCTTGATCCCGCGCGACAGGCGTGTGCTTTCTGTGGCCAGGCGCAGGGCGAGCGAGGTCGTTTGCGGCAGGCCCACATGGTCGTAGTCCAGCGTATCGACGAAGGCCACGCGCGCACGGGTGGCCAAGGGGTGCGATTCGGGCACGACCACGACCAATTCATCCTGGCGGTAGGGAAAGGTCACCAAGTTGCCCATGGGCATTCGGTCGGCAAAAATGCCGATGTCGGCACGGTTCTCACCCACAGCGGCCACGGCTTCGTCACTATTCTGCTCTTCAAGCTCGATGCGTACGGCAGGGTGCTCGCCCATGAAGCGCGCCAGATCGTCTGGCAGAAACTGGGTAATGGAAGAAGTATTGGCCGCTATCCTCACCTGTCCACGCACGCCTTCTGCATATTCCGACAGGGTGCCTGCCAGTTGCTCGACTTCCTTCAGGACACGTTGCGCATGCGCCAGGCACGCCAGACCTGCATCGGTCGGTTGCACGCCACCGGCGCTGCGATAGAGCAGGGTGGTGCCCAGGGCCGTTTCCAGATCGGAAATGCGCTTGCTTGCCGCACCCACCGCCAAATGGACGTGACGCGCCCCGGCGGAAATGCTGCCCAGTCGGGCAACCGCGACATACAGGGCCAGGGTGACGAGGTCAAGGCGGGCGAGATTCATGGGGGCGCTGAGTCGTGTGCAGGTCCCACACACGGATGCGAATGCGTGTGGATGATGCGCCATGGTAGCGCAGCCATCCTTTCGCACGGTCTTCTGCTGGCGCGCCGCACGCGCCTGCCGCCTGAGGGCCTACGCCGCGCCGCGACACTCCTGCACCAAGCGTTCCAGAAGCGTCCCCGCAGGCATTTCACGCGCAAGCGGCGCACCCTGGCCCGCCCAGTGCGCGGCAAACGTGTGATCACCTAGCCTTGCCGCTGCACTATGCAGTTGTTTGGCCACATCGTAAGCCAGCGGATATGCGGCTGGCAGAGGGGCATTCGCGCTGGCCCCTGTTTCGATCAGACGGTTCAGGATGCCTCGTGCGGGGCGTCCCGAGATCGCAGCGGTCAGGCGCGTGTGGGCACTGCGTTCGCTTTTGAGGTTGGCGCGATAGGCGTCGCTG
>JBAZPE010000074.1:0-7604 GCA_041648375.1 Burkholderiaceae bacterium
GGCCCTGGTCGTGGTGCTGCCGTTCTTTGTCTGGTGCTCGCTGGTGGGCTTCGTGCTTTACGCCCATCACACCCACGTGCGCGTTGGCTGGTACGACGATCGCACGGCATGGGGGCAGGCGCAGCCCTTCGTCTCCACCACGGTGCACCTGACATTCCGATGGAAGGTCGGCGCCCTGCTGCATCACATCATGGAACACACCGCGCATCACGTGGACATGAGCATTCCGCTGTACCGCCTGGATACGGCACAGCGCACGCTGGAACACATGCTGCCCGAGCGCATCGTCACCCAGCCCTTTTCGTTGCGCTGGTATCGGGACACCGCCAGGCGCTGCAAGTTGTACGACCTTCGCACTCATCAATGGACAGACTTCCATGGCATACCTACAACCTGAACCGGCTCACCCGCCGATGAGCCCGCGACTCGCACCGCTCACCCGTGTGGCGGGCGAAACGATCGACGTGCTTGCCGTAAGCAACTACCTGATCGACCTGCAGCGGCGCATCGTTGACGCGCTTTCCGAATTCGATGGCGAGGCCTTCGAGGTAGACGAATGGTCGCGCCCGGCGGGCAAGGCCTTGCGCGGCGAAGGCCGCTCGTGTGTGATCGAGCGTGGCCAGTTCTTCGAACGCGGCGGCGTGAACTTCTCGCACGTGCACGGCGATGCGCTGCCACCCTCGGCCACTGCTGGCCGCTCGCATCTGACCGGCCGTGCGTTTGAGGCCATGGGCGTGTCGCTGGTGCTGCACCCGCGCAACCCGTACTGCCCGACCGTGCACATGAACGTGCGTCTGTTCTGCGCCCAAGCCGAAGGCCGCCCGCCCGTGTGGTGGTTTGGTGGTGGCATGGACCTCACGCCCCACTATGGCTTCGAAGACGACGCGCGGCATTTCCACCGCGCCTGCCGCAACGCCTTGCAGCCCTTCGGCGCCGACCTCTACCGCAGCTTCAAGTTGTGGTGCGACGATTACTTCTACCTGCCACATCGTGGCGAGCCGCGTGGGATCGGTGGCATCTTCTTCGACGATTTCTGCGAACTGGGTTTCGACAGCGATTTCGCCATGATGCGCAGCGTGGGCGATGCCTTCCTGGGTGCCTACCTGCCGATTGCCAGGCTGCGCCGCGACACCCCCTTCGGCGAACGTGAACGTGATTTCCAGGCCTACCGGCGCGGCCGGTATGTGGAGTTCAACCTGGTGCTGGATCGTGGCACGCTGTTCGGCCTGCAAAGCGGCGGGCGCACCGAGTCGATTCTGATGTCGATGCCGCCGGGTGCGACGTGGCGTTATGCGTGGCAGCCCGAGCCGGGCTCGGCCGAGGCGCGTCTCGCTAGCGATTTTCTGGTGCGGCGCGACTGGCTGGTGGCCGGGCACTGAGGGCGGCCGAATAAATCCCCTCGTACTGCCGGGCCACCTCCCGCCACCCCTGCCTCGCGGCGCGGGTGCGCCCCTGGGTCGCCAACCGCTGCCGCAGATCTGGCCGATCAGCCAACTGCTGCAGTTTCTCGGCCAGCTCTTGCCCACTGGATGGGTCCCTCAACAACAGCGCATCCACCCCATCCTCAAGCTCGCACGCAAGCCCGCAGTGGCCCGCACCGCTGACCACGACCGGCAGGCCATACGCCATAGCTTCCAGCGGCGCCATCCCGAAGGTGTCTTCGCGGGTAGGGTGCACATACACATCGGCTGCGCAATACCATGGGGCCACATGCGCCGTGGGCGGCACCAGGGCGACGCGGTCTCGCACGGCAGGTGGCGCGCCATCGAGCAAGCGGTGCGCGTGCGCATCGGCACCCACGACAATGAATCGGCAGGCTGGCAGGCGGGCTGCGGCCTGCAACACGGTCGCCAAGCCTTTACGCGCTGCATTGCGCGCAACCAGCAGGCAAACCATGTCGGAATCAGGGCACGCTACTGCGACCCGTTGACGGTGGCGCGCACCAGGCAACACCAGCGCGGGCATCACACCAGGTGCAATCACCGAAACCGGGGACGCCCGTGGCAGGCATGCCGCCATCTGGGCACTCAGTCGACGTGAAACCGCAACGGCTGTCTTGCCCGCACCAAAGCGAGCACGTTCCAGCATCAGATACGCCTGCTTGCGAAGACTCAAGAACGCCCTCAAGCGTTTGATCCGCGAGCCGCGATATTTGATGTGGTAGTGCACCGGGGTGACGTGCACGGTCTGCACATCACCGGCCCACCCGTTCATATGCGAGTGCACCAGGTCGAACCGGCCCGCCGTGAGGCGGTGCGCGCGGCGCGCAAACATCCAGGCCTTGATCCACCCGGGCAGCCACTGCGGCACGCGCAGGGTCATGACGGGGACGTCGACCGTGCTGTCGGCGTCGAACGCCACCACGGTGACATCGTGTCTTTCAGCCAGCTCCCGCACCAGGTGTTCGACGTAAGCCTCGGCGCCGCCGAAACGGCAACCGAACCGATGCACCAGCATGGCAATCCGCAACCGCTGGGTTGTTGCAGCGTTCATGCGGACCGCCTGCGGTCTTCATATGCGGTGGCGCACTTGCGCCAGACTTGCAGAACAGGCGTGCGGCGCCAGACGGCCACCCGTGGCAGCGCCATGGGATTGTCGTCTGGCCTGGCGCGGCCACGATCGGTGGTGGTGGCATTCAGATAACCGGCGTCGCGAACGGCCTGCCGCAACGCGTCGTCGTGGTCGCCATAGGGATAGCAGAACGAATCGACAGGCTGGTCGAAACTGTTCTGCAAGATCCGCCGGGACTGCTCGATCTGATGCTTGCGCCCACGGGCATCCAGCCGGGTGAGCTTGATGTGATCGACGCCGTGCGCGCCGATTTCGTGGCCGGCACGAACCCAATCGCGCAGGTGGGCGTGCGTCATCAACGCCGCCGCTGCAACACCCTCGGGCTGATCCCAGGCGTTGTCTTTCCCGATGGCCCCTGCCACCACGTAGGTGGTGGCGGTGAAACCCAGCGACGCAAGAACGGGCATCGCGTGCTGATGAACGTTCAGGTACGCATCGTCAAAAGTGATGCCAAACACACGACCTTGCGCTTCACCCTTCAGATAGGGCGTCAGGCGCTGCATGGACATGCCGTGCCAGCCGAGCAAGGCGAGCCAGTGCATGTGGCTGGCAAACGCACGGGGCGACACGGTGAGACCGCGATAGGTGCTGCCCGCCGGCGGCGGCGGGGCCACCTGGTGGAACATCAGTATGGGTATCGACACGCGTCCAGGCCCTCAAAAAAGATGAGAGACTAGGGACGTGCGTCAAACCAGATGTTTCAGAGCGAGGAGGGAACGCGCCTACCCGCGCTGCAGGCGGTCTGCGTCGAGAATGCGGATCAGCTTGCCGCGTACCTCGATCAGCTTATCGTCCTGCAAGCGCGACAACGTGCGGCTGACCGTTTCCAGCGTCATACCCAGGTAGCTGCCGATTTCTTCGCGCGACATGCACAACTTGAATGCCATGTCGGCATGGTGCAACGCGCGTAGCCGCTGCAACAGATTGGCCAGGAAAGCCTGTACGCGCTCTTCGGCGCGCATGCTGCCCAACAAAGTCATCAGCTGAGACGCGCGCACGATTTCACCGCTCATCAACCGGTGCAGATGACGCTGCATGGCGCGAATCTCGCCGCACAGGCGTTCCAGGCGACCGAAGGGAATGATGCACAACACGCCATCTTCCAATGCCACGGCGTCGGCCGTGTGCTCGCTGGCGTGAATGCCATCCAGGCCCAACGGCTCGCCCGCGATGTGAAAGCCCGTGATCTGCTCCCGCCCATCGCGCAGCGTCACCACCGTCTTCACGGCGCCCGCCTTGATCGCGTACAGGTTGCGAAAGGCATCGCCCTGCCGGTACAGCGTTTCACCCCGGGTGATCTTGCGCGAGTTGCAGACCAGCGCGTCCAGCCGCTCGAAGTCCAGCGGCGTCAAATCGCTGGGCATGCAGACGTCGCGCAGCGCGCAGTTCGAGCAGGCGATCGGATCGCCCGTCCTGGACGAACGACCGGTGCTGGCAGAAACGGAGAGGGGTGTCATGGTGAACTTCGAAGAAAACGCGTGCCGATGCGGCGCATGCACGAAAGACCAGACCATCATAACCCTTTTTTAAGTAGGGGTATTTGTACGATTTTTGGGTGATAACGGTTTTCGCCCGAGGCCTTATAGTCATGGCATAGCACAACCGCCCCTCGCACAGCGTTCCATCAAACGCCCCATCTTGCCAAGTATCAAAAGGACAATCCCATGACCACTTACGACTACGATCTGTTTGTGATTGGAGGTGGATCGGGCGGAGTGCGGGCGGCCCGTGTGGCAGCCTCGTTGGGCAAGCGCGTGGCAATCGCCGAAGAATATCGTTTTGGCGGCACCTGCGTCATTCGCGGCTGCGTCCCCAAAAAACTCTTTGTTTATGCCTCGCAGTTCAGCGAACACTTCGAAGACGCAGCAGGGTTTGGCTGGACGGTTGGGAAAGTCTCGTTCGACTGGCGCACCCTCATCGCCGCCAAGGACAAAGAAATTGCCCGCCTTGAAGGCCTCTATCGCAAAGGATTGGAGAACAGCGGTGCAACGCTCATCGACAGTCGTGCAGTGTTGGTGGACGCACACACCGTCCGTCTAACGCAAAGCGAGCGCACCGTCACCGCCGAAAAAATCATCGTCGCCACGGGCGGTACGCCGAACCCGCATGCTGCGTTACCCGGCCATGAACTTTGCATCTCCTCCAATGAGGTGTTCGACCTGCCACAGCTGCCGCGCTCGATCCTGATCGCAGGCGGCGGCTACATTGCGCTGGAATTCGCCTGTGTGCTGCACGGTCTTGGCGTGGAGGTGACGGTGATCTACCGAGGCAAGGAAGTGCTGTCGCGCTTTGATCACGATTTGCGCCAGGGACTGCACAGAACCATGGTCGAGAAAGGCATCCGCATCATGCTGACTGATGTGATGGAGCGTGTCGAAAGAGCAGCTGATGGCGGTCTTGTGGCGACGACGCTGTGCGGTGAAACGATACGGGTGGACAGCATCATGCTCGCCCTTGGGCGCCAGCCCAACACCGAAGGCCTGGGGCTGGATGCGGCAGGTGTCGAGATCGATGAACTTGGCGCGATCATCGTGAACGAATTCTCTCGCACCAACGTGCCCAGCATCTTCGCGCTGGGCGATGTCACCAATCGCGTGCAACTCACGCCCGTCGCCATACATGAAGCCATGTGCTTTATCGAAAGCGAATACAAAAACAACCCCACTTCCCCTGATCACGACTTGATTGCCACCGCCGTGTTCACACAACCAGAGATCGGCACGGTCGGCCTATCCGAGACCGCAGCGAGCGAGAAATATCCCGTGCTCGAGGTCTATCGCGCCGAGTTCCGCCCGATGAAAGCAACGCTATCGGGCCGCACGGAAAAGATGATGATGAAGCTGGTGGTCGATGCCGAGAGCCGCAAGGTGGTCGGCGCACACGTTCTGGGGCATGACGCGGGCGAGATGGTGCAGATTCTGGGCGTGGCCCTGAAGGCGGGCGTGACCAAGGATGACTTCGATCGCACCATGGCCGTACACCCGACGGCAGCTGAAGAGCTCGTGACCATGTACCAGCCCAGTTATCGCATCAAGAATGGTGAGCGTGTTTGATCCGCTGTGCTGCGCGTGAATTGGGGTGGGCAGACGCAGGGAGTTGGGAGACCGGATACCCCCGTAGCCGGCAGGGCTGAAGCCCTCAAATCCAAGCGCCCGCCCGTAAGGACATGCAAAGGCAATAAGTATGCGGTGTCGGCACTCAACATGCAGCGGCATACCCCTACAAAGCGGACGATTGCCCATTGCTCACAGGGAAACAGCAGGCCACCCAGAGCCAACCCGAATGTAAGGCGACCGCCTAACGCGTCGCTGCCGCCGTTCAGGAACCCGCAAGCAACGCGAAGATTTGATGCAAGGCCAGTGAACTTGTCCGGTTGGGCGTAAAGTGTCGCACCTCAATCACGCGTCATCACATTCGCGTTGATTTGAATGTCGGAAAGCCGATCGTACTGAGCAAAGGGCCAAGCCGTGAGTACCCATAGCGTTCAGCCAGAAAACCCGGACCGGGCACCGTTTTTCGTTGCGCTTGTTTTGTACACATTCGCGCTTCTGCCCGTGATACGTGCGGATCGTGACTACATTGATGATCTTGGCCGGGCACTCAATGGGTACATGAGCTGGTCGGGTGACGGCCGGCCTTTGGCCAATCTCGTCATGGAAGTGCTGAATCTCGGTACACCGCTGACGGATCTCTCTCCCCTGCCCCAACTGCTGTGTGCAGGCTTGCTCGCATACCTCGCCAGCAGCATTGCCAGGCGGTTCGATATACGAGGCGTTGTGTTACCGGCGTTGATCTGCACGCCGTTGCTGATCAGTCCGTTTTATCTCGAGAATCTGTCGTACAAGTTCGATGCATTGACGATGACACTCGCGGTGTTTCTCGCTGTGCAAACGGTGTTGAACACACGTGAGAACATGAAGGCGGGCGTTTTGGGCGGATTGGGGTTGCTGGCGGCCTTATGCCTGTATCAACCTGCCCTGAACGCATTTCTTACGTTTGCGCTTGTAGAGCTGGTCGTCATGCAGCGACAGGATCAGCGTGTCGCGCTCATTGCCCGAACAGTCTGCGTACGCGTCTTGCAATTGATCGCCGCGCTCTGCCTATACAAGCTCATCGCTGCGCGCACGGTCAAGGGTGGCTATTCGTCGGAACACGGCCAGATCGCGCCCTTGGGCGACCTCAGCGAAGTTGCTTGGCATAATCTCTTCGCGTTCTGGGACTATATCCTTCAGGCGCTGAAGTCGACTATGGGAGGCATTCTGCTCTCCTACATCGCCATCGCTGTGGTCATCGCTACGGTCTTGTCCATTCGCTACGCGGTTCGCAACTGGAACACCAGTTCGTTGCGGCAACGGGTCTTGCTGGTGGCCATTGCCCTTTGCCTGCCACCGCTGTTCGCCGTGTCGCCTTGGGGGCCCATGTTGGCGCTTATGCGGCCAACGCTCATGCCGCGGACCATGATCGGGTTCGGCGCGCTCGCGGCCGCTGCAGGCCTGATCGTCTGCGTTGCTCTACCTGCAGGCAGGAGGTCTGATGGCTGGAGAATTGCAATTGCAGCATTGCCTGCTTTTGCGTTGCTTGTTTTCGCCCAGGTGTATGGCAATACGCTGAAACTGCAAAAAGAATACGAGGATTTCATGTCCCGGCAGATCAGTGAAGATCTTGTCGCTAGCGCACCGGCGGATGGGTTCCGGCAATACACGCTAGTCGGAAACGCGGGTCGCCCACCGGTAGTCCAGCACAATTTGAAAAAGTATCCGCTGCTCGCGTTACTGGTTCCCATCCATCTAACGGAGAACTGGGGATGGGCTGGTGTGCAACTCAAGCACTATGGTGTCAGCGTCCCGCCGATACCGGCGTCGGAGGGTCTGGAAGAAATTGCCGGCGCTTGCAAGACTATGCCAATCGTGCGACGCGTGGGCTACAGCATCTACTCTACTGGTGCAACTGCTGTCGTGGTGTTTCGATCGACATCATGCGAGTCAAGAACCGCAACCGATCACATTAGAAGTTAAGCCCAGCAGAAACACGCA
>JBAZPE010000075.1:0-7603 GCA_041648375.1 Burkholderiaceae bacterium
GGTGTCGCGCGTGGTCAACGGTGCGCCCAGCGTCACGGCCGATGTGCGGCAGCGCGTGGAACGTGCCATCGCCCAACTGGGCTGGACGCCCAGCATGGCCGCCCAGACCATGCGCGGCGGGTCGGCCCGCATGGTGGGCTTCATCTTCTCCGACATCCGCAACCCGCTCTATTCCTCCATGGTCAAGGGCGCGGAAGATGTCCTGAGCGAGCATGGCTATATGTTGATCGTGGCCAGCAGTGATGGCTCGCCCGAGCGCGAGCTGTCGCTGATCGAATTGTTCCAGCGACGCCGCGCCGATGGGCTGCTCTTCTCCGTGGAAGAGGAATCTCATCCCGCCGTGCTGCGCAGCGTGGGCACCCTGACGTTTCCAGTGGTGCTGCTCGAACGAGAGATGGACCTGCCAGTCAATGCAGTGGGTGCCGATCATGCTGCCGGGATCGAGCAGGCGACCAGGCATCTGATTGACATGGGGCATCGTCGCATTGCGCTGATCAGCGGCGGTGCGAACAATCGTGTGGGCCGCGACAGGCTCGCCGGCCTGACCCGCGCGCATGATGCGGCCGGCATTGCCGTGCATGCCGACCTGCTGCGTCTGCAGAGCTTTGCGTCCGATTACGGTTTCAGGGAAACCCAGATGCTGCTGGGCCTGGCGCAGCCCCCCACAGCCATCATTGCCGCAGGCATGCATTTGCTGGAGGGCGTGCTGCCCGCCATCCGCATGAAAGGCCTGAGCATTCCTGGCGATGTATCGCTGGTGGCCTCCAACGACACACCGCTGGCCCGGCTGGCCACGCCCGCCATCAGCGTCATCCGCTATGACGCCTATGCGCTGGGACGCGAGGCGGCAAACATGCTGCTGCGGCGCATACGCAAGGAAGACCCGCCGAGCCGTGCCCGGATCGATATTCCCGTGGAGTTCGTCATGCGCGCCTCATGCGCGGCGCCGCAGGCGTAGCGATTGACCTCAGGGCTGCAGGTTGCCGTCCTTCACGACCTTCGCCCACGTTGCACTTTCGCTTTTCAGAAACGCTGTCGCTTCCTCGGGTGTACCGGCCACCACATCGGTGCCATCGCGCGCCATCATGTCGCGCAACGTGGTGGTTTCCAATGCGCGTTTGGCGGCGCTGTTCAAGGTGGCAATCACCTCGGGCGGCGTGCCCTTGGGTGCGGCAAGCACGAACCAGTTGCGCGCTTCGAAGCCAGGCAGGGTTTCGGCCACGGTGGGCACGTCGGGCAGAATCGGCATACGGGTCGTGCCGGTGGTGGCCAGCACTTTCAGCTTGCCCGAGCGCACATGCACCAACGATGACGCAGGGTTGTCGATCATCATGTCGACTTCGCCACTGATCAGATCGATAAAGGCTGCCCCGGCGCCCTTGTACGGAATCTTCATGAAGGAAATGCCGGCCTGTGCAGCCAGTTTTTCCGTCGCCAACGACTGCATGCCCGTACTGCCGCTGAGCGCCACGTTCACGCGATCCTGACGCTTGACCATCTCGATCACGTCGGCAATGTTCTTGGCCTTGAAATCATTGTTCGCCACCACGACCTGAGGCGCGGCAGCCATGATCATGACAGGTGAAAAATCGTTGATGGGGTTGTAGGGAACCGAAGGATAAAAGGCCGGCGTGGTCGCGAATGCGGCTGAGCTGAGCAGCAGCGTGTAGCCATCAGGCGTGGCACGCGCCACATCGGTTGCGCCGATCTGGCCGGTATTGCTCGGCTTGTTCTCCACCACCACACTTTGACCCAGAATCTGGCTCAGCTCCTTGGCAAACGGCCTGGCCAGCGCGTCCACGCCCCCGCCCGCTGCGAAAGGCACGACCACGCGCACCATCCGTTCGGGATAGGCGGCAGCGGCCGGTCCGCTTGCAGCGGCCAGCATCGCGGCGCCCAGTGTGAGGGTGGCACGGGTCATCCATTTTTTTACGAGCATGTGTGTCTCCTGATAGTGTGTGTATTCACGGTTTGCGGGGCGCAGCCGCCAACTGCATCACGGCGCCCGCATCCGCAGTGGTCTCCAATGCCCAGATGGCATCGATCAGACGGTCGGCGATCACGTTCGAACCGCCATAGCGGCACAAGTCGCGCAGCTTGGTTTCCAGATCATCATCGGTGAGGGGTTGTGCACGCGAACCGCGGGCGGCATCGATCTGCTTGACCAGCACGCTGCCGTCGTTGAACACGACACGCACCTGCACGGCGTCCACCGAATAACTGGCATCGTCCTCGAACGCCAGGCGCTCCCCCAGCGCACGTAACGCCGGGTCCTTCACGGCGCTGTCGGAAAATTCCTCCAACCCTGCGCGTCCACGCGACAGCGCCACCGGCACGGCGTGCTGAGCGCTGACCTGGGATTGCCGACCTGTCGTGATGCCCGGGCGGTCGGTGCGTTGGCGCAACAGCGGGTGCCCCACCAGCACAATGGAACGGATCGCCTGCAATCCGCCATCGGCCAGCCGCGGATCGCTCGACAGCGCCAGGCATGCCTCGATCACCGGATTGAGCACTACGCCGCAGGGATAGGGTTTATAGGTGTTGTTGAGCACCTCCCAGCGCGCGCCCAGGTCTTGTGCCAGCGGCGCGATCTCGGGTGTGTCGGCCGCCACCCTCAAATAGCCGCGTTCGCCTTCCAGTGCCTGGGGCGGGCCATCGAAACCATCAGCCGCCAGCAGTGCGGAGAACATGCCATTGCGCGCCGCATTGCCCACACTGATGCTTTTGGACATGGTGCCCAGTGTTTCGACCAGGCCCCCGGCCTGGACAGAGGCATGGGCCAGCGCCCAGGTCAGCGCCTGCGCGTTCAAGCCCAGGTGTTTGCCTGCCGCCATGGCCGCACCGAACACCCCGCAGGTCGACGTGATGTGCCAGCCACGTGCGTAATGGCCGGGCGACATGGCGCACCCCACGCGGCATTCGGTTTCCATGCCGAGCACCAGCGCAAGCAACAACGCCTGCCCGGTCATCGTGCCCGCCTCGGCCATGGCAAACAGAACGGGTGCCACGGGTGCCGTAGGGTGGATGATGGTGGGATGATGCGTGTCGTCGAAGTCGTACACGTTGGCCGCCATTGCATTGAGCGCCGCCGCCGTGGGCGCATCCACGCGTGCCGTGCGACCGATGACACTCGCCTGTGGCGACGCGCTGAATCGTGCATAAGTGCGCAGCGCAATATCCAGCGTGCGATCCTGGGCGGGGGCCAGCGCCACGGCAAAAAAATTCATCAGCGAGCGTCGCGCCTCGTGCCGCACCGCGTCGGGGATATCCTCCCATCGGCAGTCGGCAACGAATGCGGTCAGGCGCGCCGTGGTATCGAGTTCATTGAAGGGTGTGTAGGAAGCCATGCGTTACTTCACCTGTTGAGGCAGCCAGAGAACGATCTGCGGGAAAATGTAGAGCAGCATCAGGAACAGCAGAATGACCACCACGAAGGGCAGCGCACCCTGCATGATGTCGATGAAACGTGCCTTGTCGTTCATGCTGCGCAGCACGAACAGCACCATGCCCACCGGTGGTGTAATCAGCCCGACCTCGATCATCAGCACCAGGAAGATGCCGAACCAGATCGGATCGATGCCCAGGGACATCGCAATCGGAAATGTGACGGGCAAGGTCATCAGCATCATGGCGATGGATTCGACGAACATGCCCAGCACCACATACGCCAGCACCATGGCGGTGATGATCATCCAGGGTTCCAGTGAGGAGCCTTCGATCAGATTCACGAGCTCACGCGGCACACGCAGGTAGTCGAAAACCCAGCTGAAAATGCCTGCTCCCACCACGATCAGCAGCAACAGGGCCGTGACCTTGGCCGAATCGTAGGCAATGTCGAACAGCGCACGCCAGGTCAGCGTGCCGCGCACCAGGCACAGCACGAACGCGCTGACCGCACCAATGGCAGCGGCTTCGGTCGGCGTGGCAATGCCGGCATACATGGAGCCCAGCACGGCGGTGATGATGAACAGGAACGGCACCATGCTTTTGGATGCCGACAGTTTTTCGCGCATGGAATAGGCACGCGCGGCAGGCGCTGCGCCCGGCACCACCATGGCCCAGATCAGGGCGCACAACATGAAGCACATCATCAGCAGCAGGCCAGGAATGATGCCTGCCAGAAACAGATGCGTGACCGAAGCGCCCACGGTGGTGCCATAAATGATCATCGGAATGCTGGGCGGGATCAGAATGCCCAGGGTGGCGCCTGCAGCGGCCACGCCATAGGTGAGCTTGGGGCTGTAGCCACGCTCGATCATGTCCGGGCAGGCAACCTTGCCCAAGGTGGCGGCCGTGGCCAGACTGGAACCGGATACGGCAGCGAAAATGGCCGACGCACCCGCGGACGCATGGGCCAGCCCACCGGGCGCACGACCGAACCAGCGCACCAGGGCGTCGAACATGCCCCCGGTGATGCCACTGCGCAGCAGCAGCCCACCCATGAAAATGAACATGGGCACGGCGGTAAGCGTGAAGGTGTTGGTACTGCTCCAGGCCCGTTCCGCCAGCAAGGACAACTGCGGACGCGACAGCAGGAAGTACACGCCGAACAGACCGACCAGGCCCAGCGCGACGCCTATGCGCACGCCCAGAAACAGGAACAGCATCATCGAGGCCACCAGCAGCGAGCCGACAATGCCCAGCGAATGCCCTCGGGCCAACGCATAGAGCAGTGCGCAGCCGCCTGCGACAGCGACCAGCCACACCATCGTGCGCCACCCGCTCCAGGCCCACGCACCCACAGCAAGCGCGACGGCGATCATCACCATGGCCCAGTCGAACCGTGTTCCGGCCACCGATACCGAGCGGGATCCCATCATGATCAGTGCGGCGATCAGCACGACCAGCACAGCTGGAAACAACCACCGACGCCACGCCTGCACGGGGGGACGCAAGCGATAGATATCCACCATGATCGCCATGCAGAACACGGCCACACCGATCGACACCGAAAGCTGCGGCATCCATTGAGGCGTGGAGAGCAGCCCCCAGTCCCGCGTGTCGTTGACGTACTCACGCACGTTGAAGCTGGCCATTTGCCATCCCAGCACCACGCAGAACAACAGGGCCAGCCACTGGCCCAGCAGTTCCACCTGACGACGCGCCGTCACGCCCAGCCGATCGACCCAGATCTCGACCTGCACATGCGCGTTCGACGCCTGGGCAGCTGCCAGTCCGAAGAAGACGGTGGCGACCAGCAGATAACCCGAGATTTCCGTGGCCCATGACGTGGGCGTGTTGAAGACATAGCGCGAGAAAATCTCATAGCACATGACGATGGCCATGCCCAACAGGCCCGCGGTGGCCAACAGGCCCGAGAGCCTACCCACCTGCTCGAACCCACGAATCAACACGAAATCCTGATCGCGCGACAGCGGATAGGGTGAGGCGGCAGAAATGATTTCACCCGCATCGGTGACGATCGGGGCCGCGGGCACCGGCCCGGGTACCGGCATATCCGTCCTGCTCATGCCATCTCCTCAGTATTCCACGCATGCCCTGACACGGCGGCTGCGTCGATGACGAACGCCCCCTTCGATCAGGCGTCCATCAAAATTATTATGTTCCGATATTATAGGCATATTGTATGATTGAATGCTCGCTTTCAAGACGAGACACACAACAACAGCAGCACCCCAGGAGGAAGAGACATGCCCCACCACCCCACCCAACCGGCGCTCAAGAACCGCTGGCGCCCCACGCTGGCCCGCGCAGCATTCATCGCATCGATCGGCTGGATGACCGGCGCATCGGCGCAAACCTATGACCTGACCATGGCGGTGATCACCTCGCCGGGCGACGGCTATTCGATCCTGACGGCTTCCGTGCCGGAGCGAGTGGCCAAGGCCACCAATGGTCGCGTGAAAGTCACGGTCAGCGACTCGCTCGTGCCACCGGCCCAGATGGCCACTGCCGTGCGCGAAGGTCGCGTCGACCTCAGCGCTGCGCTGCACACTTATCTCGCGGCAGATGAACCCCGCATGGGCATCTTCAATCTGCCCGGCCTGATCAACAACATCGGCGAATACAAGAAAGTCTGCGACGCCTTCTGGTGTGAAGACACGCGCGGCATCTGGAAAGAAAAATGGGGGGCCATCGTACTGGCCGAGGGCGCCTGGTGCACCCAGCAGTTGTTCTCCAAGGACCCGATACACAAGGTCGAGGACTTCAAGGGCAAGCGGCTGCGTGTGCACAACCCGCAGACCGCTGAAGTGGTCAATGCGCTGGGAGGCAAGCCCGTGGCCATGCCCACGACCGAGATTTTCCCGGCGCTGGAGCGCGGCGTGATCGACGGGCTGTTCATCTCGACCTGCGTCGGCGGTGCACTGGAATTCTGGCGCATCGCCAAGAACGTGCAGAACTGGAGCCTGGGCCCCATCAACGGCTGGGCCATTCTGGCCAACCCGGATAGTTGGGAAAAGATCCCGGCCGACGTGCGCAAGCAGGTTCAGGGCGCCATGGACGAACTGCAACGTGAAGCCTTCGGCAATTACGATCAGTTCGTGGGCAATGCACGTGCCGACATGGAAAAGAAAGGCGTGACCTTCTGGGTCGCCTCGGACGAGGAACGGGCTAGAATCATGCAACCTCAGTACATCGGGCCGGCCTATGACGCCTGGTACAAACGTGCCAAGCAGATCGGCTTTGACGGACCGGCGTATATTGAGAAGGTTCGCAAGGTGTTGGGCAAACCTGCTGCGGGCTGAGCGTCACGGTTCACGAGGCCGGCGTTCGGCGCCGCACATGTTGTACGCTGAACGCTGGCCTCTACCCCACAAGGTTGTATATACCGCATGAATGCAGCTGTCGCCCCTCAATCAGATTTCAAAGTTCAGCGGGTCGCCTCGGTCCTGCGACACAGTGTGACCGAAAGCATCCGCAACGCCATCCTGGTGGGGCGTTTCAAGCCGGGCGAACGCCTGCCCGAGCGTGAACTCTGCGAGATGACCGGCGTGAGTCGCACGCTGGTGCGCGAAGCGCTGCGTCAGCTGGAATCCGAAGGCCTGATCATCGTCATTCCCCATCGCGGGCCGGTCGTCGAACGGCTGCTGCCGGAACAGGCCATGGGCATCTATCAGGTGCGCGAAGAACTCGAAGGGCTGGCCTGTCAGCTGTTTGCCGAACACGCTTCGGACGCCAGCCTGACCGCCCTGCAGGAAGCCTTCAAGGCTTTGAAGCAGGCGCTGCTGAATGGCTCACCGCTCGAACAGCTCGCCACCAAGAACGCGTTCTACCACGAGCTGCTCGAAGGGGCGGGCAATGAGGCCCTGACGACAACGCTGCGGCTGCTGAATTCGCGCGTCATGTTGCTGCGTTCGACATCCATGCAGGCACCCGGTCGAGCCAAGAAAAGCGTGGCCGAGCTTTCTGATCTGCTCGATGCGCTGGTCGCCCGTAACGGCAAGGCCGCACGCAAGGCGGGCAGCCTGCACGTGCGCAATGCCTCACAGGTGGCGATCAGCATTCTGCGCAAGTCGATTGAAGACGCGCAGGCCGAGTAACGCTCTACAGCGTGCGATCAACGCGCTGGCACCTTGACTTCAGGCACCGCGCAGGCCCCGCCGCAAGGATCGACAGGTGCCGCGGCGGGCACCCTCCCTTT
>JBAZPE010000076.1:0-7558 GCA_041648375.1 Burkholderiaceae bacterium
TTTGCTCTACAAAATAAGCCCTACGCGCTTTGCGTTTCTGCTGGGTGGGCAGCGCAGTATCGATCAGGGCACGCTCTATGAACGTATTCTCCAGGACTTCGCCGCACCGGTGATGTGCGAGGGCATTCCGGTGCGCACACAAGTAGGCATTGGCGCCTTGCCGCTTTCGGCAGGCACGTTCGGGGGAAAAAACTGGCTGCGCTTCGTTGTCATTGCCGCGAACGAGGCACGTGACAAGGAGTTGGGCTGGACGCATTTTGATCCCAAGACTGACAATGCACAGCAACGTGCTTTCGCACTGCTGACCGGGCTCTCGCATGCGGTGGATGCCCAAGACCAACTTTGGCTGGAATACCAGCCCGTAATCAATTTGACCACGGGTAAATGCACGACTGTCGAGGCGCTCCTGCGATGGCGGCACCCGACGCTGGGCATGGTCGGTCCGGGAGAGTTCATTCCGCTTGCAGAGAAAACCGCGTTGCTGGGGCCGCTGAGCCGCTGGGTACTCAAAAAGAGCATTGAACAGACCGCGTTATGGCGTCGCATGGGTTTTGACTTCAAGGTGGCCATCAACGTATCGGCTCAAGACCTTTATGACCCCACCTATATCGATATGATGCTCGCGCTGTTTGTCAGCCACGGGGTCGACCCCAAAAGCTTCAAACTTGAATTCACCGAGAGCGCACTGGTAGGTGACCCCAAGGGTGTGGCGCACCAGCTTGAACGAGCAAGCGCTGCGGGCGTAACGATCGCGATCGATGATTTTGGAACCGGTTACAGCAACTGGATTTATCTGCGGCAGTTGCCCGCTTCGGTTCTAAAAATAGACCAGGCCTTCATACGAAACCTGGCCACCACTGAAAAAGATCAACTGCTGGTTCAATCGATTATCGATATGTCCCAGCGGATGGGATTCAGGATCATTGCCGAAGGCATTGAAACCCGCGAGGCGCTGGATTTGTTGCGCGGATGGAACTGTGATGAAGGTCAAGGCTATTTCATTGCCAGACCCATGCCGCCAGATGCGCTCATTCAGTGGCTCGCGGTTTACCATGGCGAAGCCATGATCGGCGAACAACCTGATACCCAGTTATGAACACAAGAATGCATGGCATCGACGATGAAGCGTCCCGGGTGCTGGCGGTAGAACGATTCAAGTCGATGGATGCCTCAGTCCATCAAAGCTTTGCGGCAGCAGCGAGCATTTTGCAGAAGGTCACGCAAACATCCATTGCAGGTTTCTCCTTGTTAGGCACGGAAAAACAGTGGTTTCGCAGTGCGATCGGCGGCGACCTGATCGAAACCGACCGGAAGGAATCTTTCTGTCAGTACGCCATGGGATCTGATGACCTGCTGCTCATTCCCGATGCGAGACGAGATCCTTTGTATGAGCGTCACCCCTTGGTGGTGGGAGATCCACGCCTGCAGTTTTATGTGGGTTTGTGCATCCGGGACGCCGATCACTATCCTTTGGGCGCACTGTGCGCGGCAGACGTCTTTCCGCGCGTCCTCAGCGATAACGCCTATTTCGTGGCGGTGAAGCTGCGCGACATGCTGGAGCAGATGCTTATCGTCTCTGCTCGTTCGAGCCCTACCGCCGCCTGCGCATAGGTCCCGCTCCACACCCAGGCGTCGGCTGCGGTATAGCTGCGCCCGCACAACGACCCCGTCCAAAGGCTTGACAGCATGGATGAAGTGAAGTCCACTTGCGCTACCGCATGCAAATGCGAGTCATTACCATTGATAATGCTATTTATAAAAGTGGCTCATTATGACGCACGTCCTGTCCCTGCAACGGGCCGGCATGGCTGCTGCCTTGTCGTTGCTCCCTCTGGCGATCGCGCAAGCCCAGACTGCCGTACCGACCGCCACACTTCCTGAAATACAGGTGCGGGGCGGACTCACTCTGGAGTCGGCAACCGGGCCCATACAGGGTTACACCGCCGGGCGTGCTGCCTCGGCATCCAAGACCGACACCCCGCTGATCGAAACCCCTCAGTCAGTCACGGTGATTACCCGGGACCAGATGGTGGATCAGGGGGCGAGCAGTCTGCAGGAAGCCCTGGGCTACGCCGCAGGCGTGCGCTCGGACGCGTATGGCATCGACTCCCGAGCTGACTCGGTGCGTATCCGGGGATCAGAGCCCGACACTTATCTGGACGGACTGCGTCAGAATTTCGATTACTACACGAGTACGACGCGCCCCGAGCCGTTCACGCTGGAACGTATCGAAGTGCTGCGTGGCCCATCGGCCATGCTGTATGGGCAGGGCAGCACCGCCGGCATCATCAACATGGTGAGCAAGCGCCCCCTGGACACGTTCCAGGGAGAGGTTGGCCTGCAATACGGCAGCCATGATCGCAAACAGGGTCAAGTCGACCTGACCGGACCCATTACCGAGGACGGTCGCTGGCTGTATCGTGTGGTGGCACTGAAGCGCGATGCCAACACGCAGGTGGATTACGTCAAGGATGATCGCACCGTGTTCGCACCGTCGCTGACTTTCCGACCCAGCGCGTCCACCTCGCTGACCTTGCAGGGCCTCTGGCAGGAAGACAAGTCGGGGTCCACCGCCCAGTTCCTGCCCTGGGCGGGCATGAACGCGCCCAACCCCAACGGCCGCATTCCTACTCGTCGATTCATCGGCGAGCCTGACCATGACCGCTACGACTCAGAGCGTCGCAGCTTTGGCTGGTTGTTCGAGCACCGCTTCAACGATCAGTGGTCGGTGAGCCAGGGATTCCGTCATGCGCGCAACAAGAACGATTACTTCACCACCTATGCCGATTCCTTCTCGGTCCCCGGGGGGTGGGCGCTGGACCCGATCAATCAACGCGTGATCGGGCGCTACGGCAGCGACAGCATCACCAAGGTCAACATCGACACCCTGGACCAGCATTTGAAAGGCAACTTCAAGACTGGTTTCGTGCAGCACGACATGCTGCTCGGATTTGACTGGACGCGCTACCGTCGTGATCGGGATAGCGGCTACGGCTTCAGTTCCATCGATGCCTATGATCCTGTCTACGGTAACTACACCCCACCTGAATTGACGCCTGAGGCACGTTTCAAGCAGCGCCAGACCGGCGTCTATCTGCAGGATCAGATGAAGTTCGGTCCGAACTGGATCGTGGTGGCTGGCGTGCGCTATGACCGTGCGCGCAGCGGGCTGGAAGACCAGCAAACTGACCGGGCAAGTGCCACCAGCAAACGTCTGGGCGTCATGTATGCAGCGAGCAACGGCTGGTCGCCCTACGTGAATTACAGCGAATCGTTCACGCCCGTGGCCAGCACCACTGTGGCCGGCCCCAATGGAAGCGAGATCGAAAGCTACCGACCCATTCGTGGCCAACAGGTCGAGATCGGCATTAAGCACCAGTCGGCCGATGGCCGCAACCTGTTCACCGCCGCACTGTATGACCTGAAAGAGAAGAACCGGCTGGTGTCCGACCCGGCGAATCCGCTGAGCAGTCTGCAGACAGGCAAGACCAACACCAAGGGTGTGGAACTGGAGTGGCGCGGATCGCCCACACGCAGCCTCGACGTGATTGCGCACTACAACTACATCGCCCCCGACAAGGAACTCGAAGCCTTGCCCCGCCACCAGGCGGCAGCATGGGCGAAGTGGCGCTTCGCCGTGGGTGGCGTCCAAGGGTTTTCCGTCGGCGCGGGAACGCGCTGGATGAGTGCCTTCAAGGATGGCGATGCGCCCGAGACCCAGTCGGTCGTGCTGTTCGACGGCGTGGTCAGCTATGAGACCAATGACTGGCGCTATGCACTGAACGTGAACAACCTGACCGACAAGACGTATATCGCGACTTGCCTGTCGCGCGGCGACTGCTGGTACGGTGCACGTCGCAGTGTGGTGGCCAGCGCAACGTATCGGTTCTGAACCGACGACTGCGGCCCTTTCGCCAAGGCATGTCAACGCGCACGAGGGCGCTTCTTACCAAGAAAGCGCCCTCGCTGCATCAGGTCTCAGCGCACCTTGGTGCGCACCTTCAGTTTCCTGCCGATTCTGCGCCAGCCGATCAGAATGCCCGTGGCGCTGAGCAAGCCGCCGCCCACGCTCAGCGCGATCAACACGATGTCCCACAAGGGGCGCTGATTCAGCAGGGGCAGCCAGTCCCAGCTGTGCAGCATCTGGAACAGCCACCGTCGCAGCCGGCCATTGCTGTCGGTGCGTCCCAACACTTGTGCGGTAGTCGCGTCCACGTGCACCCAGGTGGCCTGCGCATCGTCAAACACCGCACGAATGATGGGCAAGGGGCGCTCGCGCCCCCCTGTCATGGTGTGGGGCGCACGATCGTAGTAGTAAAGGTCGTAACGCTGCAGGATGTCCACGCGCGCAAGCGGCGCCTGCAGCAGACGTGCGGCTGCCTTGACGATCTGCTCGCGCTCGAACGTGATGGACTGCCCCTGCCTGGCGTCCATGAGTTCGCGGTGCCCACCCCCGTCGTGCACGACAACCCCTTCCCTGCCCAGGCGCCGCACCCACTGCAGTTCCCGAACGTGCGCGCGCCCATCCGTCAGGGCGCGGGGAGGCGTCGTCAGCGCGGCCACCGCCAACGGCGGCCCCTGCATGGCGTCGGTCTGCAAAGGCGAGACCGGGCTGCGCAGAAAGCCCCACGGGCCCATGGACATCAAGCCACTGAACAACCACGTCAGCGTAATGGCCGCGAACAGTAGCCCGGACACATGGTGCCAGCGCATCGCACGTTCCGGATACGGCGTGCGCTTGCCATTGCGATAAGGTGTGGCGAAACGCCATCGCCACACGCCCACGACCGTGCCAGCCACGGTCAGCACGAGCCCGATAATGGTCAATATGTTGACGATGTTGGCCCACTGCCCATCGAAGACGTTGCCGCGAAAGGGATACAGCCAGTGAATCCATGCGCCCACATAGTTCCACCCTCGTTCCTGGCGCGTGGCATCGCGCACGACTTCGCCGGTGATGCCTGATACGTACAAACGCGTGGCGTCAGGATCTGCCAGATCGACACGATGCAAGGGACGGTGGCGGTCCAGCGACCTGGAGTGCGTGAACGCATCCTCATCCAGCGTACCCCCGTAGCGCATGTCGAAGTTGTCGCCAGCGAACGCACGAGCGCTGGCCATGACCACGTCCCGTGTCACAGCCTCGGCAAGCTGCCCGGATTCGGCATGAACCACCAGGCGCTCGCCCCCTGCCAGAACGGCCTGGTAAACCGGCACGCCGGCGCGCGCCCGGCTAAGCGTGAGCTCGCGCAACGCACCACTTGCGCCTGCTCGCCCCAGCGCATCGGCAGGACTGAGCAGCCCATCGGTCGCCGTCAGCGCAGGCAGGTGCTGCAGCCGTTCCTGGTCGGTCAGCTTGGGGTAGCCGACATACATCATCACAACGCCGGAAAAAAACCACATGAACAGGAACAGACAGAGGCCCACGCCCAGCCAGCGATGGGTGAGGTACAGCCAGCGTCTCAGACGTGATGCCATGGTGCTCTCCTCAGAAACGCACTTGCAGCGTCAGATCGGCCGTTCGCGGTGCGCCCAGGTAGGCGCGTGTGGTGCTGACGTTGGCGGCATACACCTCGTCGGTCACGTTACGCACGCGGCCCACCACCCGCATGCGCGGATCGAACTGCCAGGCCAGCGCGACATCCAGCAAGGTGTAGCTAGGCCAGTAAATGGTGTTGGACGCGTCGGCAAACACACGGCTGACGTGACGCACACCCACACTGCCCTGCACGGTGGGCGTGAACGCATAAGAGGCCCAGACATTGGCCACAACGGATGGCGTGTTCGTGGGCGTCTTGCCCTTGAGCGACTGACCTGACTGCATGAATTCGTCGTACTGCGCGTCCACATAGGTCACGTTGCCCTGCACCGAAAAGCGAGTCGTTGGTTGCACGCCGACACCCAGCTCGACACCTCGCGAAGATTGCTCGCCCACCTGCTGGGTCAGGGTGCTGTTGTTCGGGTCTTGCGTGGCGATGTTCTTGCGCTTGATGTGATAAAGCGCGAGGGTGGCATTGCCTTTGCCCTGCCAGAAATCGAGCTTGGCACCCACCTCGGCCTGTCGCCCCGAGGTCAACTCGCTGTTATTGCGCGCGTCGGCAAAGCTTGCGGTAGACAGGATGCCCGAGGGCGGATCGGCCGCCGTCGCATACTGCACATAGGTGTTCAGTGTTGGCGCGACATTCCACATCAGCGCAAGCCGTCCGGTCGTGGGTGAATAGCTGCGTTGGTAGGAGGACGGGGTCGTGGCCGTCACTTCGCGACGATTGGTGAGATCGAGTCTGATGCGCTCGTGGCGCAATGCGCTGACCAACTGAACGTCCGGCACGAGAAACGTGCGATTTTCCAGATAGAGCGCCGTGGTGGTGACTTTGTTTTGCCGATCCGGCCGATAGCCGCGACGCATGCCGGGGATATCGTAGAAATACTCGGTGTCGAAATGGTAGGGGTCGACGGTGCTGACCACCGGGGACAAGCTGTTGGGAAAGCGCGTCTGCTTGTTCACGCTGACATCGGCACCGAAGGACCAGTCGCTGCGTCGCCCGAACATCATGGACTGATACGTTCCTTCGACACGATCGCCGACCATGCGGTGATCGTGGCGCTGAAGCAACGTGCCGGAACGGATCACCGACTGATTGTCGGGGGCATAGCGATAATTCTCCACGTTGCGATAATTGCGTTGCGCGTTGTACAGATAGAAGGTGTTGCTCAACTGAAGTGCATCAGACGCCTTCCATTCCGTGATGGAACGCAGCCAGTGCACTTGCTGGTCATAACGCCCATCTTCACTGTTGTAATTCTTGAACCGGATGCTGTCGTCGATGCGCGCCCGCCCTGCCACAGGATTGAGCAACGGCGTGCCCCAGTAGGGGCGGGTCACGCTTTCTTTTTGATATTCGTAGGCCAGCGTGTGGCGCACGCCACTGCCGAAGTCCGACAGCAGCGACGTGGCCAGCTGCGTGGCGCGCTGATGCGTGCCATCGGTCCAGCCATCCGCATCACGCCGGTTGATGTCCATTCTGAAGTAGTGATTGCCACCCCCCTGCCCATCGCCCGCGATGTGACGATTCAGGCCGACCGACGCTTCGCGCAGCCCGTAGCTGCCCAGCCGCAGCCGCCCCTCGGTGAGGTTCTGCCGCTCGGCCAGCTTCGTGACATAGTTGACGGTGCCGCCCACCGCACCGGCTCCGAATAGAAAACTCGATGGGCCGCCAATCACCTCGACCCGGTCGTAAATCCAGCTGTCGACCGGCCGTGCGGCGATCGAGTACTGAACGTTGATGCCATTGAACAGTTGACTGATGGACCCGCTGGAAAAACCCCGGTAGCTCACGCCGACGCTGCCCGGCGCATCGTGTGCAGTGACACCCGGCACCGACTGCAGGATCTCCTGGGTGTTCTGTGCACCGCGCTCCTCGATGGTGTGGCGATCCACAATGGTGATCGACGCGGGGGTTTCGCGCGCGGTCAGGCCCAGTCGGCTGCCGGTGGTCACCGGCGTATCGAGATTGAGAAGCCCGTCGGCGGACAAGGGTACTTGCCCTGTAACCACCGT
>JBAZPE010000077.1:0-7510 GCA_041648375.1 Burkholderiaceae bacterium
GATATGAAAACGGTCACACCACAGTTGAGTTTGACGGCATCACAAAGCGCCACTTGCTTGCGAAATACGCCACTGTCTTTCAACTTTTGAATGCGCCGCCAGCACGGTGTGACGGACAGGTTCACCTGCGCCGCGATTTCATGAACCGGCGTCTCGGAATTTTCCTGCAGCAGGGAAATAATCGTTCTGTCTATGGCGTCCATAGCGCGAATTTACACGCTACAAATGGCTTTACATAGCATTATTTTCGCGAAGCTTGGCCAGCGTTTTCCCTGATCTGATCAGGTCTTTGCGTGCACTTCCCCCGCCTCATTCGGTAGGTGCGAGCGCATGCCACACCATCATGACATGGGCGCCGGATCCCGCCATGACAAACAGATGCCAGATCCCGTGCGCATGTCGCCACCGTTTGTCGTTGCGATAGAAGACCACGCCTGCGGTGTAGCAGCCCATCCCGGCCAGCAGCCAGAGCATGGCGGGCTCGGACAGATTCCGGGCGATCGGAAAAGCAGCCAGCACGCCTGCCCAGCCCATCACCATGTAAAGCGGCAGCGAAGGCGCTGCCGCGGCACCGGAAAGCAGCTCACGCGCGATGCCTACACATGCAATGAGCCAGACGGTTGCGACCAGCGGCCAGCCCCAATCGCCCCGCAATGCAATCAGCCCCAAGGGCGTATAGGTTCCCGCGATCAGCAAAAAAATGGCGCAGTGATCCGCCTTTTTCCAGATGCGTTTCTGGCGGCCGCGCAAGCTGTGATAGAGCGTGGAGCTGGCATACACGGCCAGCAGACCCAAGCCGAAAAGCAGGCAGCTGATCAGTGCGAGCGTATCGGCATGCACGCGATAGGCGCGCTGTATCAGCAGAAACGCCGATGCAGCGGCGAGCACCAAGCCCGCCAAATGGGTCACGCTGTTGAAACGTTCGCCTTCATACATCTGCGGGCTCCCCAAGACGATGCACACCACTTCCCCATTTGGACACTGCGGTCCCCTTATGCCGGCATCGACCCTGACACCGGCTGCGGCGGCTCCGGAACACACGATCCCACACGGACACGAGGCTAGTCCTGCGTGATGACACCGCGATGACGTCTAAGGCATGATCGGATAGGAATGATTTCTATTTATAATTCTGCAATAACGCCATTCACCGAATGCGCGTGCGAACAAAATGAGGTCTGCTGTGCGCCTATCCCTTTGCCCATTTCTCGCCGCTGTGCTGCTCAGTGTGCTCGCCGTGCCGGCGCATGCCCAGAACACGGCAACCACCAGTGCGCAGCCTGGCGGCCGTCCAGCGGCGCAGCGCGTCATCGAAGCCACTATCGCCGATCGCCCGTCTGCTATTTACGCCTTCGAGAAGCACAGCCTGCGTTCGGCCGACGGCAAACGCCACTACCGGATCGAGATCGCGATTCCCAAGGCAACAGCCCCCACTGCAGGCTTTCCCGTGCTTTACATGCTTGATGGCAACGCGGCGATGGACACGTTGACGCAGACCGATCTGGCACAACTGTCTGCGAGCCCCCTTGCGCCCGTGCTGGTGGCGATCGGCTACGAGGTGGCCACGCGCAACGACGTCGTCTCACGCGCCTACGATTACACCCCTCCGGTCGGCAGCAACGGCCAGCCCGATCCACAGCCGGTGGTGCGGGGCCGCGTGGGGGGCGGGGCCGATATCTTCATGCAATTGATCCAGGAACAGATCAAACCGCTGGTGCGCAAACGTGCTGCAATCGACCCCAAGCGGGAATATTTGTGGGGCCATTCCTACGGCGGGCTGTTCGCCCTGCACGTGCTGTTCACACAGCCCGACGCCTTCGCCCGCTACATCGCAGGCGATCCGTCGGCCTGGTGGAACGACGGCGCGCTGATGAGCGAATGGAAAGCGTTCGATGCCCGCCGGGCCGACGGCAAGCGGGTCGCCATTCTGGTGGGCACGAAACCGCGTGAACCCGGACGAGGCCACGCCCCAACAGCTGCGGCGACATTGCAGGCTGCAGCGCCAGCTCAGATGAACACGCCCGCCGCTGCGTTCGCCGACATGCGGGAATCCGTGCAAGCCATTGCCCATGGGCTGCGTGCGGCGGGTAGCAACGCCACCTACGAAACGTTTCCGGAAAGCAATCACGGGGACATGCTGCGCGTGTCATTGACGCGCGCGCTTCAAATCGCCGGTCAGCCGTGATTCAGTCCCAAACGCCCAGCGCTAGCGTTCGGCTCAATTCGCCTGGACGCTCAGCCCGAACTGACCGAACAGCGTCCTGGTCGCGCCAGCACGCCGAATGACGCCACGCGTAACCCCCACATTACCAGCGCCGCACCCGCCTGGCAGCATCCCGGTTCAGGCGCTGGGCTTCCTCTTCGGCATAAGCCTCTTCATCCGGTTCGTAAGCGCCTTCATACATGCATGCGCTGCGATTCCATCGGCACTCGTTGCTGCGACCATCGCCGCCTGCCGAGCAGCCGCCCATTAGCACGGCAACGGCCAACCCGGCCCCCCATCGTGTCACTGTCTGCACCACCATATCCAACCGCCTGTAAAAACTGACTCAACCCGCGTTTATAGCAAACAGCAAGATCACGCCCTGCGGCATATGGATATCTGGCACACCCATTTTTATGCGGCGTTTACGCCGCGGCATCAAAGCTATATAAGCCCTTTACGCCCGCAGACATAAGCTTTCCACGTCGATCATTCGTCGCACATCGGTCATCTCGGCCCATGCATCGAATGACCTTATTTGGGGCTCGCGCCCCGACGTGGAGAACCCCGTGGCCGACGCCATTTATCTGTTCTTGTTTGCCTGCGCGGCAGGCGCCCTCTATCTCGTGACCGGATTTTTCGGGCTGCTCTCAAGGGCTTCCGAATGAACGGCTTCTATATCGTCAGCGGCATCGCGGCACTGCTGCTGTTTTTCTATCTGCTGCTCGCCCTGTTCAAACCGGAGAAATTCTGATGACCCCCTCTTTTTGGGGGCTGATGGCCCTCTACCTGGTGATCCTTTTCGCGCTTGCACCCCTGCTTGGTCGCTACATCAAATATGTTGTTCAAGACGGGCCCGCGTGGTTGCGGCCGTTTGAACGTGGTCTCTTCCGACTGGCGGGCGTGCCTGCCGACAGCCAGATGAACTGGCGTCAATATGCGATGGCGGTGCTGGCCTTCAATATCCTGGGTGCCATCGCGGTATACGCGCTGCAGCGTGTACAGGGTGTGTTGCCGCTGAACCCCGCCGAGCTGGGCGCCGTGTCGGCAGATTCGGCACTGAACACCGCGATCAGTTTCGTTTCCAACACGAATTGGCAAGGCTACGGCGGCGAGACAACCATGAGTTATCTGACGCAGATGACCGCCTTGTCGGTGCAGAACTTCCTCTCGGCTGCGACCGGCATCGCCGTGCTGTTTGCCCTGATGCGCGGTATGGCACGCAGTGCGACGACCGGCCTGGGCAATTTCTGGGTCGATATCGTGCGCATCACCCTCTACGTGCTGCTACCGCTATCGCTGTGTCTGGCGGTGGTACTTGTCAGTCAGGGCGTCATCCAGAACTTCTCTGATTACCTCGCCGTTCAGTATGGTGCGCCGCAAACGCTTGCAATGGGCCCCGTTGCCTCGCAGGAAGCGATCAAGATTCTGGGCACCAACGGCGGCGGTTTTTTCAATGCCAACTCGGCGCATCCGTTCGAGAACCCCACCGCGCTGTCGAACTTTTTGCAAATGCTGGGCATCTTTCTGATTCCCGCCGCACTGTGCTTCACGTTCGGCGCCATGGTGGGCAGCCGCAAGCAAGGCGTGGCCATCCTGGTGGCCATGACCATCCTCTTCGTGGGCTTTGCTGCGATGACCGCCCATTTCGAACAGCAGCCCAACGCCATGCTGGTCAATGCAGGCGTGACCAGCATGGCAGGGCCGGATATGCCGGGCGGCAACATGGAGGGCAAAGAGAGCCGGTTCGGCATTGCCGCCACTGCACTGTTTGCCACCATCACGACAGCCGCATCGTGTGGCGCCGTCAATGGCATGCACGATTCGTTCAACCCGATGGGCGGCCTGGGCCCCATGCTGCTGATGCAACTGGGTGAAGTCGTTTTCGGTGGCGTGGGCTCGGGACTCTACGGCATGCTGGCCTTCGCCATTCTGGCCGTCTTCATCGCCGGCCTGATGATCGGGCGCACACCGGAATTCCTGGGCAAGAAGATCGAAGCATTCGACATGAAGATGGTGACCGTCGTCATTCTGGTCACCCCCTTGCTCGTGCTGCTGGGCACATCCGCTTCCGTCCTTCTGGAGGCGGGTCGCGCCGGCGTGCTCAATCCCGGTGGCCACGGCTTCTCGGAAATTCTGTATGCCCTGTCTTCGGCGGCGAACAACAACGGCAGCGCCTTTGCCGGTTTATCCGCCAACACGCCTTTCTACAACGTGCTGTTGGGTCTGGCGATGTGGTTTGGTCGCTTCGTCCCGATCCTGGCCTTGCTGGCACTGGCGGGTTCGCTTGGCGCCAAACCACGCACACCCGCAGGTGCCGGCACCATGCCCACCGCCGGCCCCATCTTTGTCGTGCTGCTGATCGGCACGGTGCTGCTGGTGGGTGCGTTGACTTACATCCCGGCACTCGCCCTCGGCCCGATCGCCGAACACCTGCAGTTCTGATACTTACGCCCAGGACATCATCATGGCACTTCACGCCCCATCGCAATCCCCTGCCGGCCGTGCACGCACCGGCCTGTTTGCCCCCGAGCTGATCCGGCCCGCGCTCATTGCGTCATTCGTCAAGCTCGGCCCGGCATCCCAGATACGTAATCCGGTCATGTTCGTCGTCTATGTCTGCAGCGTGCTGACGACCGGTCTGTGGCTGGCAGCACTGGCCGGATATGCCGAAGCGCCTGCGGGCTTTACGCTCGCGGTCTCGGCCTGGCTGTGGTTCACGCTTCTGTTTGCCAATTTTGCCGAAGCCCTGGCCGAAGGTCGTGGCAAACAGCAGGCAGCGGCCCTGCGCGGGCTGCGCACCACCATCATGGCCAATGTCGTGCAGAATTTCGTGCTGGAAAATGCACGTCTGGCACAGCCCCAACGCTATGACAAACAGCTGCGCAGCGTGCCTTCGGCCGAACTGCGTCGTGACGACATCGTGCTGGTACGCGCCGGTGAGATCATTCCCGGCGACGGCGAAGTACTCGCCGGGGTCGCCTCGGTCGACGAAAGCGCCATCACAGGCGAGTCTGCGCCGGTCATCCGCGAATCCGGCGGCGATTTTGCCTCGGTGACGGGGGGCACACGCGTGCTGTCGGACTGGCTTTTCCTGCGCATGACCAGCCACCCGGGCGAGAGTTTTCTCGATCGCATGATCGGCATGGTGGAAGGCGCCAAGCGCCAGAAAACGCCCAACGAATTGGCGTTGACCATTCTGCTGGTGGCGCTCACCATCGTCTTCCTGCTGGTGACGGTGACGCTGCTGCCGTTCTCGATGTATGCCGTGCAGACCGCCGGTGTAGGGGCAGTCGTGACCGTGACCAGTCTGGTCGCCTTGCTGGTGTGCCTGATACCGACCACCATCGGCGGGTTGCTGTCGGCCGTGGGCGTGGCCGGCATGAGCCGCATGATGCAGGCCAATGTCATTGCGACCTCGGGTCGCGCCGTGGAGGCCGCTGGCGATGTGGATGTACTGCTGCTGGACAAGACCGGCACCATCACGTTCGGCAATCGCCAGGCAGCGACGTTCTCTCCGGCGCCCGGCGTCAGTGTCCAGACGCTGGCCCAGGCGGCGCGGCTGGCCTCGCTGGCCGATGACACCCCCGAAGGCCGCAGCATCGTGACACTGGCCGACAATGTGCTGGGCGACCATGATAAAGGCACACCCGCTGACTTTCAGCCCATTGCCTTCACCGCCCAGACACGCATGAGCGGCGCGGACATCGGCACCCGCCAGGTTCGCAAAGGGGCCGTCAGTGCCGTGGTGCAATGGTTGCCCGACGGCGGCGTGAACGCCGGCGCCATGCTGGACAACCTGGCTCAATCCATCTCCCGGCGTGGCAGCACCCCGCTGGCCGTGGCCGACGGCAATCAAGCCCTGGGCGTGATCGAGCTCAAGGACATCGTCAAGCCCGGCATCAAAACCCGTTTTGCCGAACTGCGCAGCATGGGCATCAAAACCATCATGGTCACCGGCGACAATCCGCTGACCGCCAGTGCAATTGCCGCCGAGGCAGGGGTAGACGATTTTCTTGCAGAAGCGACCCCGGAGGCGAAGCTCAAGTTGATCCGCTCGCATCAGGCAGGCGGCAATTTGGTCGCCATGACAGGCGACGGTACGAACGATGCACCTGCGCTGGCACAGGCCGATGTGGCCGTGGCCATGAACTCGGGCACGCAGGCGGCCAAAGAAGCCGGGAACATGGTCGATCTGGACTCCAACCCGACCAAGCTGATCGAAATCGTCGCCATCGGCAAGCAGATGCTCATGACGCGCGGCGCACTCACCACCTTCAGCGTGGCCAATGACCTGGCCAAGTACTTCGCCATCATCCCGGCCGCCTTTGTTGTGGTCTATCCCCAACTGGGCATTCTCAACATCATGGGGCTGGCCACACCCACCTCGGCCATCATGTCAGCGGTCATTTTCAACGCACTGGTGATCGTGGCGCTGATTCCCCTGGCATTGAAAGGCGTGCGTTATCGCCCGATAGGCGCCGCCGCCCTCTTGCGGCGCAACCTCTTCGTTTACGGCCTGGGCGGTCTGATCGTGCCCTTCATCGGCATCAAGGCCATCGACCTGCTGCTGGTGGCCACCGGCATGACCTGATCCGCGTACACACTCACATCACCTGGAATTGAACATGAACACCTCCCGTCACACCGTTCACCAACCGCTCGCCTCCCCTGCCTTGGACCATCCGTCGCAGGCACCCGCCTCTCGCATGTCGATCCTGCGGCCCAACCTCATCATCTTTCTTGTCATGACCGTGATCGTGGGCATCGGCTACCCCTTGCTGACCACCGGCATTGCCCAGAGTCTCTTTCCGGATCAGGCCAATGGCTCGCTGATCGAACGCGAGGGCAAGGTGGTGGGTTCCCGCCTCATCGGTCAGTCTTTCACCCAACCCGAGTATTTCTGGGGACGCCTGTCTGCCACCTCTCCCACCGCTTACAACGCCGGCGCCTCTTCAGGCTCGAATCTAGGCCCCCGAAACCCAGCGCTGGCGCAGTTGGTCTCCGAGCGGATCGCAGCATTGAAGGCGGCCGACCCGGGCAACACCGCTGCCGTGCCGGTGGACCTGGTAAGCGCCTCGGGCAGCGGTCTGGATCCCCATATAAGCGTGGCGGCTGCTACCTATCAGGCGGGACGGGTGGCACGCGCAAGGGGCCTGACAATGGACGCCCTGAGCGGCATCATCGGTGCCCACACCACCCAGCCTGCGCTGCCCGTGCTGGGCGAACCCGTCGTCAATGTGCTGACCCTGAACATTGCCCTGGACGATCTGCGAAAAAAGGGCGAAGGGCAGCCCGCCTCCCGCT
>JBAZPE010000078.1:0-7494 GCA_041648375.1 Burkholderiaceae bacterium
TGAAGTCGGGCAGTGCCACCATATCGCCAGGTGCGGCCGAGGCGGGCGGCGCGTGCAAGGCCGCGACTGACATCACGCAGGCAGCAGCCAGGGTCAGGGCAAATCGCTGCAACCGCTGCGACGGGGACCCTACGATTGAACGAGATAAAGTTTTCATGCTGCACTCCGATAAAACACCACACCCCTGTCATTCGCACATCTGGCGAAAATCACTTGGGCAACGGAACATACTCGGTCGACTCGGCCAATTCACGCAGGGTGGCCATCGGCACCTCTCCCAGCGCTGTCAACCAGAAGTCTGCGATACGTGTACCAAACACATTGATTGCACCGTGGCGCGCTGCGCCTTGCTTCTTTTGCAGCGTGCCACGTGTGTCGTAAGGCTCGATGAAAACGGAAATCGCGGCCAGCCCATCGGAAAATACGATCTGCTCGACCTGATCGGACTTGCCCAACACCCGCTCGACCTGCATGACAGGCAGGAAGCCTGCGGGTGGCGGGACACGCCAGCCCTTGCTCACCAGATCGACGGGTGAGACAGCCGCCGTGACGACTTCCCACCCTTGGGTGGACCAGGACGAACGCAGAGACTCGGCAGGAATGTCGCCGCCGATGCGCAGCGATGTGAACATGACCTGTTCGATCACGGTGCGCTCGCCGTCCAGTGTCTGGGCCTTGAGCAGAAGATCGGTATCAAGATCGGCGCACAGCTTGTAGCCGTAACGGGACCCATCACGCGGCGTGATATGAATCACGCGACACTCGCGTCCCGCAAGACGGTGCTTGCCGGCACGCACATCGATGTCGTAGTTGGCCGCCAAACCGCTGGGGTCGCCCAGCAACACACCCGGGAAACGATCCGTGCGGCGACGCTCGATCAGCACCTTTTTCCGTTCGGGCATCAGGCACTGCACATCATCGTTGTGGCGAATGAACTCGCGCGGTTCGCCGTCCAGAATCTCCAGGCGCTCACGCGAGCCCGTGCCATCGAGCATGTGTGTGATGCGTGAGGACTGCGTGAACTCGCCCTGCGAATAGATGAACACGCCGGTGTAGTCGAGCTTGCGCGCGGCTTCCTGCATACGCGCCAGCAACGCGACGCCATCGTTGCCTTGCGCCTGGGCAGACGCGGCAAGCGCGGGCGGCGATGCAGCCATCAAGGCCGCAACGAACGCAAGCATGAACACACTGCCCAGCCAGTTGATGGAACGGGCGGTGTGCCCGCCGTCCAGACTTCCGGCAACCGAACCCAACGCACGCGACATGGCCATCAACGTCCCATCGCCGGCTCGAACGACACCTGCCGTACGGCACTGGGCCCGGCCATCTGGCGGTGTGCCTCGAGATAGGCGGACAGACTGCTGTCGTCGGCAACGGGCTGCGTACTGGCGTCGGCCAGAACCTGACCCTCGCGCAGGAAATTCGATGTGCCACCAAAATAGGGCTGAGAGACCCAGACGACCGTGGCGACCGCAGCCGCGACGGCAGCGCCCGACAGACCCAATCGCCAAGGGTGATGGATCGCGCGGCGTGGTGCGGCAACAATGGGCAGTTCGGCGTCGAGCGCTCGGCTCAGGCGGGTCTGAAACGCAGCGGAGGGCTGCGTGGCGAGATCGCTGCTGCGCATGACGTCGCCGATCAGGTGATAGGTATCCCAGGTGTCGCGATTGACCTGAGCAAGATTGAACGACTCGCTCAGCGGACTCTCACCATCCAGCCACTCGGACAGCAACTGGCGAGGCGAAGTATCGATTGAATCGGTCGAATCGGTTGGACTCTTTTGGGCTGTTTGCATGACAACGGTTCCTTACCAGCGGCGCTCGAGATCGGTGCCCAACAAGGGTCGCAGGCGCGTCGCAATCGCTTCGCGCGCACGAAAGATGCGTGATCGCACCGTTCCTATGGGGCAATTCATACTCTGGGCAATATCTTCGTAACTCATACCTTCCATCTCGCGCATGACAATGGCCGTACGCAACTCTGCAGGCAACGCCTGTATGGCTGCATTCACCGTTTCCGCGATCTCTCGACTTGCAGCCAGTGATTCCGGCGTGCTGTTGTCGGTTAGGTTGTCGGTTTGGTTAAAAGTTTCACCATCTTCTGTTTCCAGCGCATTTGGTGTGCTTGGCTGGCGTCCGCGCGCCGAGAGCCAGTTGCGCGCGGTATTGATGGCAATGCGGTAGAGCCAGGTATAGAAGGCGCTGTCGCCACGGAATTGCGGCAACGCACGATAGGCCTTGATAAAGGCTTCCTGGGCGACGTCTTCGACTTCGTGGGGGTCGCGCACCATTCTGGACAGCAGGCGCATGATTTTGCGCTGATACTTCAACACCAGCAGGTCGAACGCCTTTTTGTCCCCACGCTGGACACGTGCGACCAGCTCGGCGTCGACATCATTTTCTCTCATCGTGCGTTTTCCCCTGCTGCCACGCCCAACCGACGCCAATCCTGCGCCGAGACACGGTGCTGCCAGACGGTTGCGGCTATGCGAACGGGCTTTTCGCCGCGTGAGCGCGCCATCGGCGCAAGCTCACCCGAGATATGTAGCCAGAACGGGCCACGATGAATCTGCGGCTGTGCCAGCGGTTGCCAGCGCCCCGCCGTGCGAACCTGCCACGTGCCCCTGGGCAGACGCCGCAGCGCCCGCACGGGCGTGGCTGCGTGACCATGCAAGCGCCGCATCGGTGCGGTACGGCAGGCAAAGCGGGTCCACACACTGGGCGTGTACCGCGTCGGTCTTAGCACGACCCGGCAGGACAGACGCGTTTCAGTCAAGGTTGCCGAGGCATCAGACCCGTCGGACGGCCATGGAACCATTGGTGCCGCCGAAACCGAAGGAGTTTGAAAGGCCAACATCAATTTTCAGATCACGTGCCTCGTTGGCACAGTAGTCCAGATCACACTCCGGATCCTGATTGAAAATGTTGATGGTCGGCGGCGAGATCTGGTTGTAGACGGCGAGCGTGGTGAACACCGCCTCGATACCGCCTGCCGCACCCAGCAGATGACCCGTCATGGATTTGGTGGAATTCACCACCAGCTTGCGGGCATGGTCACCAAAGGCCAATTTCAGCGCATCCGTTTCGTTCTTGTCGCCCAGCGGCGTAGAAGTCCCGTGTGCGTTGACGTAGCTCACCTCTTCAGGGTTGATGCCACCGTTGCGCAGCGCGTTGAGCACGCCACGACGCGGACCATCCTTGTCAGGGGCCGTGATGTGATGCGCGTCCGAGCTCATGCCGTAACCAGCGAGTTCACCATAAATGCGCGCGCCGCGACGTTTGGCATGCTCGTATTCCTCGAGCACCAGCACGCCGGCGCCTTCGCCCAGGACGAAACCATCACGGTCGCGGTCCCAGGGGCGCGACGCAGTGGTGGGATCATCATTGCGCGTGGAGAGCGCACGCATGGCGGCAAAGCCACCGATACCCAGGGGCGACACTGTCGATTCGGCTCCGCCGGCAACCATGACGTCGGCGTCACCGTACTCGATCAACCTGGCGGCATCGCCTATGCAGTGCAGGCCGGTCGTGCAGGCCGACACTACCGCGTAGCTCGGCCCTTTCATGCCGAACTGGATGGAGAGCTGACCCGAAATCAGATTGATCAGGGAAGCAGGCACGAAGAACGGCGAAATCCGCCGGGGCCCTCGTTCCAGATATTCGGTCTGTGTTTCTTCGATACGTGGCAGGCCACCAATGCCCGAGCCGACGATCACGCCGATGCGTTCGGCATTGGATTCATTGACTTCGATGCCACTGTCACGCCAGGCTTGAACACCCGCTGCCACCCCGTAATGGATGAACGTGTCCATCTGACGGGCTTCCTTGGCCGACATATATTCGGTGATGTCGAAACCTTTGACCTCACCGGCAATGGTCGAGGTCAGCGCCGATGCATCGAAACGGCTGATGCTGCTGATGCCGGAACGCCCATTGACGATATTGTCCCAGGCCGTGGTCAGGTCATTGCCCACGGGGGACACAATACCCATTCCGGTGATGACGACACGTCGCTTCACGGAAAACTCCTCAAGTCTGACAAAAACAAGGGGCGACCACGACAACCCCGTCGATGCCACCGAACCCCCGTGCCTCCGATGGAGACACGCTGGTCACAGGCAACAGTCGAAGGATCGATAGCGGCCGCCCCGTATGGTCAAGCGTGGCAGACAGCCAGATTGCGCTGTCCTGCTCGCCAAACGCGTGGCTTACTGCTTGCTCTGATGCGACCTGCAGAATTCGATTGCCTGGGCAACCGTCGTAATCTTTTCGGCCTGCTCGTCGGGGATCTCGGTGGAGAACTCGTCTTCCAGAGCCATGACCAATTCCACCATATCGAGCGAATCAGCACCCAAGTCGTCGGTAAACGAAGATTCGTTTTTGATTTCGGCTTCATTGACGCCGAGTTGGTCAGCGACGATCGTCTTGACGCGCTGTTCGATGTTATCCATTCAGATCTCCAGTGGGAAAAATCCCGCGAATTATAGCCAAGCCTGAGTAAATAGAGAGACTCACCGCTGGCAAAACAAATTTGGCTGAGCGCCCGAACGACAATAATTGACGTCTGGAACAAAAGCCAACCATTCTAAGCACAAATGTAGACAATATGCGAGGGTCAAGAGACCATTCGGACATGCTGCCGGACATCTATTGCATGTACATGCCACCATTGACGTGCATGGTAGTACCCGTAATGTAACCCGCCTGCGGTCCGGCCAGAAATGCGACCGCGTGCGCGACATCTTCCGGCAGGCCGAGACGCGCCAGCGGAATCTGCTGCAGCAGCACTGCCGTCTGGGCCTCGCCCAACGCCCGCGTCATGTCGGTGTCGATGAAACCCGGCGCGACGCAGTTGACGGTGATGTTGCGACTGCCCAGCTCCTTGGCCAGTGCACGCGACATGCCCGCCACACCAGCCTTGGCAGCCGCATAGTTGGCCTGACCCGCGTTACCGCTGGACCCGATGACCGAGGTCACGTTGATGATGCGTCCCCAGCGGGCTTTCATCATGCCCCGGATCACGCCGCGTGAGAGGCGGAATACCGAGGACAGATTGGTGTCAAGCACTGCCGACCAATCATCGTCCTTGAGCCGCATCGCGAGATTATCACGGGTAATGCCGGCATTGTTGACCAGGATGTGCGGCCCGCCACTCTCTTTGAGCAAGGTTTCGAGCAACGCGTCGATCGCGGCGCTGTCGTTGACATCGAGCACCACGCCTCGCCCGCCATGAGGTGCGAGCGCCTGCGAGATGGCCTGTGCGCCGGCCTCGGACGTCGCCGTACCGATGACCGTGGCGCCCTGCTCGGCGAGCGCCTGGGCGATGGCCTGGCCGATGCCGCGGGTCGCGCCGGTCACCAGGGCAACCTTATCTTTCAAAATCGTGGTTTGCTGTGTCAATTCAGTTCTCCGACAGTACCGCCAGGGCGGCGTTCAGGGAAGCGGGATCGGTGATGGACAGCCCGATCAGATCCGGCTCGATGCGCTTGGTCAGGCCCGAAAGCACCTTACCCGGCCCGCACTCGATCACATGTGTAATGCCTTGTTCCTTCATGGCACGCAGGGTCTGCACCCACTGCACGGCGTGCCAGGCCTGGCGCACCAGGGCATCGCGTATCGCTTGCGGTTCACCCGGAGCGCGCACGTCGACGTTATTGATAACCGGCACGGCAGGCGCCTTGACCTCGACCTGCGCCAGGGCACCGGCCAGCACTTGGGCTGCAGGCTCGAGCAGACTGCTGTGAAAAGGCGCGGAAACGGGCAGCAGCAACGCGCGTTTCGCACCCGCGGCCCGCGCGGCCTCACAGGCGCGCTCGACGGCCGCCTTGTGACCGGCAATGACCACCTGCATGGGCGCATTGAAATTGACAGCCTCCACCACCTCACCCTGTGCCGCCGCCGCACACACGGCGATGACATCTTCGTCTTTCAGGCCGAGGATCGCTGCCATGGCACCCGCACCGACCGGGACCGCCGCCTGCATGGCGTCGGCGCGCACGCGAACCAGACGCACGGCGTCTTCCAGCGTCAGCGCGTCGGCGGCTGTCAGCGCAGCGTATTCGCCCAGGCTGTGGCCAGCCATGACATCGGGCACCGTGCCGCCGGCATCGATCCAGGCGCGATACATGGCCACACTGGCCGTGAGCATGGCAGGTTGCGTATGTGTCGTCAGATTCAATTGCTCGGCGGGACCTTGCGCGATCAGCAAGCCGATGTCTTCGCCCAGCGCAGCACCGGCGTGGCGCACGACATCCTGCACCACCGCGTGATCGGCCCATGCATCAAGCATGCCGACCGATTGCGAACCCTGCCCTGGAAACACAAATGCAATTTTCTTCATGAAGCTCAGTTCCCTCTATACATGTTGCGAAAAGGCATTTCGTGCACCGTGGGACTGACGACCCGATCGAGCACGCCACCCGTGGCAGCCGATTACGTGCGAACCAGCACCGAACCCCAGGTGAAACCGCCGCCCACACCCTGCAACAACACCAATTGCCCTGGCTTGACGCGCCCGTCCCGACGCGCCGTGTCCAATGCCAGCGGCACGCTGGCAGCGGAGGTGTTGGCATGCTGATCGACCGTCACCACAACTTTATCGGTGGCGACGCCCAGTTTTTTCGCAAGGAAATTAAGAATACGTACATTGGCCTGATGCGGGATGAGCCAGTCGAGATCCTCGACCGTCACGCCCGCTTGCGCACAGACGTCGCGCGCCGAACGATCAAGCACCGTCACGGCCTGCTTGAAGACAGCCTGACCTTCCATTCGCAGGAAGGGATCGCCGGTCACTTCACCGTAGGCGACATTACCTGCCGCGCACAGGATAGGCATGAGCGAGCCGTCCGCATGCAGGTCTACCGCCAGCACGCCAGGCTTGTCCGAGGCCTTGAGCACCACGGCGCCGGCGCCGTCGCCGAACAGCACGCAGGTGCCCCGATCATTCCAGTCAAGAATACGCGAGAAGACTTCTGCGCCGATCACCAGCGCGCATTTGGCACGCCCTGCTCTGACAAAACTATCGGCGGTGGTCATGGCATACACGAAGCCACTGCACACGGCCTGAACGTCAAACGCTGCAGCACCCTTGGCGCCGATCTGGGCCTGCACCAGACATGCGGTGCTGGGAAACAGAAAATCAGGTGTGGAGGTGGCCACGATGATCAGATCGATATCGCTGCCCTGTACGCCGGCATCGTCCAGCGCACGGCGAGCCGCCTCGATGGCCAGCATGCTGGTGGTGACGTCGCGCTCGGCAAGATGGCGCTGACGTATACCGGTGCGCTCGACGATCCATTGGTCTGAAGTGGCAATGCCGCGCTCGGCCAATTCGGCAGCAAGCTGATCATTGGACACCACTCGCTCAGGCAGGAAGCTGCCCGTGCCCGCAATCGTGGAATATGTCATGTCTGGATCCGTCAGGGCGCCGCACCGGCCAGCGGTGCGGCAGTGTCTTGGGCGACAGCACGCGCCTGCATGCCCGCCGTCATTTGAG
>JBAZPE010000079.1:0-7491 GCA_041648375.1 Burkholderiaceae bacterium
CGCGGGCCGACTGGATCCTGGCGGACAAGGCACGACGTTGATCGGCGCGGTCGAGCTGCCAGCGACCCAGGCTAAGCGTGATGCCTACGGCCACAGCCAGCAGCACCAGTGCGGCGGTCGTACGGAAGGTCGAATGCGTTGCAGACATCAAGAATAAAACCTGTAGATCGGAGGACCCATGCGCTACCTCGTCATTCTGGCATTCATCGGCATATTGGGCAGCCTGGGCTCGGCGCTGGTATATCTGATGAAGGACCAAAGCAAATCACATCGCATGGTACGTGCGTTGACCGTGCGCATCGGCCTGTCGGTCACCCTCTTTCTGTTTGTGCTGTTTGCCCATCACATGGGCTGGATTGAAAGCACCGGCTTGCGCTAGGTGCCCAGACGCCGTTCGCGGGCGGCCCGCTTACGCTCGGCGCAACTGAAGTATAGGCGGCACCATCGATAGCGTGGCGCGCCTGCCGGCGCAGGGAAAAAGCCAGCAGCAGCTCAATACGTGCCGCGCTGCCCCGCCCCGGCCACATCGGGCCGTGCCCGATGGGATGATTGCGATCAGAACCAGTAGATGAAGAGATACAGGCCCAGCCACACCACATCGACGAAGTGCCAGTACCAGGCGGCACCCTCGAACCCAAAATGGTTGTCAGCCGTGAAATGCCCTTTCATCAACCGGAAGAACATCACGGTGAGCATGATGGCGCCCATCAGCACGTGAAAGCCGTGAAAGCCGGTCAACATATAGAACAGTGAACCGAACGCGCCGGAGTTGAATCGCAGATTCAGGTCGTTATAGGCATGGATGTATTCGTACGCCTGCACGCCCACGAAGGTGAAGCCCAGCACGAGCGTGAACGCCAGCCACACCATCGTTTTCACCCGGTGGCTGGCAAGCAGCGCATGGTGTGCAATGGTGAGCGTGACACCGGAGGCCAGCAGCAGCGCGGTGTTGATCGTGGGCAGCCAGAACGGCCCCACGCTCTGGAAGTGCTCGACTACGCCGGCCGGGCCGAAGTTGGGCCAGGTGGCAGTAAAGTCGGGCCACAGCATCAGACGGTGATCCAGGTCGCCCAACCAGGGGGTGGTGACCACGCGCACGTACCACAACGAGCCGAAGAAACCGGCAAAAAACATCACCTCGGAGAAGATGAACCAGGCCATGCCCCAGCGGTAGGAAACGTCGATGCGCTTGCTATACAGGCCCTTCTGCGCCTCGCCGATGGAGTCGGCGAACCAGTAAAACATGATGAAGGCGAACATCACGAAGCCGGCCAGCAAGGTCCATTTACCGGCGGAAATGCCGTTGATCCAGGCGGCGGCGCTCAGGCCGATCACCAGCAACGCAATCGCCATGCGCACCGGATGCCCCGAGTCGGCGGGCACGTAATAGTAAGGTGCCTCTTTTGCGTGAACCGAGTGGCTTGCACTCATGGTGTTCTCCCAGATCTTGGAAAAAATAATGGACGTCTACGACAAACTGGATACGGCAATACGAACCAGCACGATCAGCAACAGCACAAACAGCGCCGCGCCCAATACACCTGCAATGATCAAATGCACCGGGTTGAGCCGGGCGATGTCATCCTGATAGCCCGCGCCACGACGCACGCCGAAGAATCCCCAGAGGACCGCCTTGATCGTCTGAAAGAAACTGAGTTTGCGTTGCGAAAGTTCGCGCAGGTCGTCGGTCATGGCTGTGCTCTAGCGCCCGGTCAACCCGGCGACACCGCCCAGGAAGTCCGATCCGCGAAAGATCACCCACGCGAAGATGGCGGCCACCACCGCAAACAGGACAAGTCCTGCAGTGCGGTTGCGGCGTTTTTGCTCGGGCGTCATGGTCACTCTGTCTCGATATCTTGTCAGTCGGCAAGGGATCCGACTGTTTATTTAACTTCCGGTGGCGTCTCGAAGGTATGGAACGGTGCGGGTGAAGGTACCGTCCATTCCAACCCTTCGGCACCTTCCCACGGCTTGGCCGGTGCACGCTCGCCACGGCCAGCATAGCAACGCAGCACGGCATACAGGAAAATTAGCTGTGACAGACCGAACCAGAATGCACCGATGGTGGCGATCTGGTGGAAGGTCGTGAACTGCGCCGCGTAGTCGGCATACCGGCGCGGCATGCCGGCCAGACCCATAAAGTGCATCGGGAAGAAGGTCACGTTGAACGAAATCAACGACGACCAGAAATGCAGCTTGCCCAGCTTCTCGCTATACATGTAGCCGGTCCACTTGGGCAACCAGTAGTAGGTGCCTGCGAACAAAGCAAAGAGCGAACCCGCGACCAGCACGTAGTGGAAGTGGGCCACCACGTAATAGGTGTCATGCACCTGGATGTCGATCGGGGCCACCGACAGGATCAGCCCCGTGAAGCCGCCCATGGTGAACACGAAAATGAAGCCGACGGCAAACAGCATCGGGGTCTCGAACGTCATCGAGCCCTTCCACATGGTCGCAATCCAGTTGAACACCTTCACCCCGGTGGGAATGGAGATCAACATCGTGGCGTACATGAAATAAAGCTGCGCGGTCACCGGCATGCCGGTGGAGAACATGTGGTGCGCCCAGACGATGAACGACAAGACGGCGATGGACGCCGTGGCGTACACCATCGAGGCATAACCGAACAGTTTCTTGCGTGCGAAGGCCGGAACGATGGCCGACACGATCCCGAAAGCGGGCAGGATCATGATGTAGACCTCGGGATGCCCGAAGAACCAGAACACGTGCTGATAAAGCACCGGGTCACCGCCCATGGCGGCGTTGAAGAAACCCGTGCCGAAGTGACGGTCGGTGAGCAGCATCGTGATGGCCGCAGCCAGCACCGGCAGCACGGCGATCAGCAGGAAGGCGGTGATCAGCCAGGTCCAGCAGAACAGCGGCATTTTCATCAACGTCATGCCGGGGGCGCGCATGTTCAGAATGGTGACGATGATGTTGATCGCCCCCATGATCGAGGATGCCCCGAGGATGTGCATGGTGAAAATGGCCAGATCCATGCCCGGGCCCATTTGCAGGGACAACGGGGCATACAGGGTCCAGCCTGCGGCGGTGGCACCACCGGGCACGAAGAATGAGGCCGTCAGCATGATGCCGCCCACGGGCAGCAGCCAGAAGCTGAAGTTGTTCATGCGCGCAAAGGCCATGTCGGAGGCGCCGATCTGCAGGGGCACCATCCAGTTCGCAAAGCCCACGAAGGCCGGCATGATGGCGCCGAACACCATGATCAGACCGTGCATGGTCGTGAACTGGTTGAACAGCTCCGGCCTGAAGAACTGCAGCCCCGGCTCGAACAATTCCGTGCGCAACAGCAGGGCGAGCGTACCGCCTTCGAGCAGCATGACGAACGAGAAGATGAGGTACATCGTCCCGATGTCTTTGTGGTTGGTCGCGAACAACCAGCGCCGCCAGCCCGTAGGCGTGGCGTGGTGGTGGTCGTCGTGGCCGTGATCGGCATGGCCTGGCGAGACGTGGCCTGCGGTGGCGCTGCTCATGTTTGACTCCTTCCTGCTTATGGCCGGGTGGCGTCTGGGACGCCGACCCGATTTCTTATCTGACAGAAACGAACTTCGGTGCAACCGGCTTCGCGCGTTAACGCGCGGCGGTCACGTCCGAAGGCTGAACAACCGGGTCCTGACCCTTGCCTGCATTGCTCCAGGCGTTGCGGGTGTAGGTGATCGCGGCGGCGATTTCGACGTCATTGAGCTGACCGCCAAATGCTGCCATGGCTGTACCGGGCTTGCCACGCAGGACAGTGTTGATCTGCTCGGCTTTAGGACCCAGCACCACTTTGTCTCCATCCAGCGGCGGGAAGGTAGGCGGCACGCCTTTGCCCGTGGCCTGGTGACAGGCCACGCAATTGGCGGTGTAGACCTGTTCCCCACGCGCGATCAGCTCTTCAGGCGTCCATTCCTTGGTCGGGTCGTCGGCATTGGCGGCCATGGCCTGCTTCTGCTCATCGACCCACTTATCGTAGTCTTCCTGGGACTTGACCTCGACCACGATGGGCATGAAGGCGTGATCCTTGCCACAGAGCTCGGCGCACTGGCCACGATAGGTGCCCACCTGCTCGGCCCTGAACCAGGTATCGCGCAGGAAACCCGGGATGGCATCTTGCTTGACGCCGAACTCAGGCACCATCCACGAGTGGATGACGTCGGCAGCCGTGAGCACCACGCGGACCTTCTTGTCCACGGGCACGACCATCGGTTTGTCGACTTCCATCAGGTAGAACTGGCCCTTGGGCTCGCGGCCTTCGATCTGGGCACGCGGCGTGGACAGGGTGGACAGGAACTTCACGCCTGTGGCTGCGCCATCAAGATACTCGTAGCCCCACTTCCACTGGTAGCCGGTGACCTTCACGGTCATGTCGGCGCTGGATGTGTCCTTCATGGCCACCACGGTGCGCGTGGCCGGCAGGGCCATGGCAATGACGATGATGAAGGGAATCACGGTCCAGGCGACTTCGACGCCCAGATGTTCATGGAAGGTGGCGGGTTTGACGCCGCGAGACTTGCGGTGCGCCCAGATGGAATAGAACATCACGCCGAACACACCGACGAAGATCACCATACAGATGGAGAGCATCATCCAGTGCAGCCACACGGCATCGCGCGCGATGGAGGTCACCCCCTCGTGCAGGTTCAGCTGGTTGACTCTGGGGCCGCCGGGCATATCCTGCACCTGGGCGATGGCCACATTGCCAACCAGCAATGCACAAGCGCCCAGTAAGCCTCTGAACTTCTTCATGCTGACCTCGAAATACGGCGTCTCATCCACTGCATGGCTCCCGCCTGGTGTCTGGCGTTAGTACACAGCAAACGCACAATTATTATTGGACGGCAAACCGGACCTGGAAAAACAATTGGCCAGGTCGGACCCGCACGAATCACAAAGAAACGGGCGGATTATAACGGACGAGCACCAATTGAGTGCTTTTGCTACATAGGAAATGCACACAGTGTGCCGCTGAGCAACTTTCGCTGCACTAAAATGCCGCCATGTCCCAAATCAGCCCAGCCTTTCATTCCAATGCCCGAGCCGACCTGGCGGGCTGTTATGCCCGTCTCAATGTCCGGGCCCAGCAGCGCCCCACCGAGGCGGCCCGTCGCGTGCGCATTGCAGGCCAGGAGTGCGGCTGGGTGACCCAGGCAGCCTGTGATGCACTGCGCCAACTTCCCTCGGTGTCCCTCTCCGGCGCCACCCTGGACATCATGGGCGAAGGAACACCTTCCGACGAGCTGAACGCCTGCCTGGCCCATGTGGCACAGACATTGCGCGAAGCCGAGTGCCTGCGAGGCTGGCGTAATGAGCTGCTGGACGTCAGCACGGCCCAGGGCATGATAGGCAAAATCGAGCGCGCGGCCTGCCGCCCGCTTGGCTTGCGCACCCGCGCCGTTCATCTGAATGCCTGGACACCGACAGGCGAGCTGTGGATCGCACGTCGCGCCATGAGCAAATCGACCGACCCCGGCATGTGGGACACCCTGGTGGGGGGGCTGGTGGGCGCCGGTGAGGATCCCGACCTGGCGCTGGTGCGCGAATGCGCCGAGGAAGCCGGCCTGTCTCCTGCCGACATCGAGCACCGCTCACCCTTGCGCACCATCCTGCGCATGCATCGTCAGTTGCCCGAGGGCTATCAGGTCGAGGACCTGCTGGTCGCCGATTGCGTGCTGGCCGACCATACCACCCCCCGCAACTGTGATGGCGAAGTGTCCGAGATCAAGGCCGTCACAGTTGCAGAGGCCGTGGCCATGGTCGATGCCGGGTCGTTCACATTGGAAGCCGCACTGGTCGTCATCGAAGACATCATGCGGGCCGGTGGGCGAACGGGCTGAGCGCCCTGCCTAGGTGGGCGGCGATAGTGGCGGCCTGGCGGGGGCAAGGCCTGGTACCGGTGGAACCGGGGTGACCAGCATCCAGCCTACGCGGGCTTGTCGGCTGCAGGTGAATGCGCGTTGCCGCTGGCCTGTTTCGGCAGGCTGGCCGTGCCGTCAGCTGGCGGTACTGGGTTGGCTGTACCGGCAGCTGGCGCCGCTGGGTTGGCCGTGCCGGCAGCCGGCGCTGCTGTGCTGGCCGTGCCGCCATCTGGTGCCGGTGCGTTGGCGAATTGCCGCCACACCTCGACCGCGCGCAGCCGCTGCTTCGCCACGGCCTGAATGCGGGCCCTGAGCTCTTCATCCTGCCCGAGCAAGGCATTGAAATCACGCTGCGTGAGAAACAGCAGCTTGCTGTAGCCCAGCGAGGTGACGTGCGGGGTGAGGTCGTTGTGGCCCAGCAGCGCCAGTTCGCCAAAGAACTCGCCACTGCCCAGTTCGGCCTCGGTGCCGTCGGGCAAATGCACCACGACCGCTCCCGACGCCACGAAACACATTTCGGCAGAGTGCCTGCCCCGGATCATGATGGTCTGATCAGGCAAGGCCAGACGCGGCCTGAGCAATTTGACGATGGCGCGCAGCTTGCCCGGGTCCAAGCCTTCGAACAACGGCACGCGCTTGATGAGTTCTGCCTTGGAGAGCTCCATGTCCAGCGGCGGATGCTTGTCGATGTGGCGCCAGCGGCTGTTCAACTGCCGCGTCAGATCCGAATAGACTTCACCGGAAATCAGAAACTGCTCGAGCATTTCCCGGTAGCGTATGCGTTCGAGCTCGCGAGCCACCCGGCCCAGATAGGCCTCCTGCAGCCACTGGGCATAAGCCGGGTATTGCAAATCGAGCGATTGCAAGGCGTGGTCAATCAGATCCAGCCGATACTGGTGCGCCCGCACGATCCTTTCGGTCGCTGCCGCGCCCAGCAAAGGGGTGATTTCTTCGCGCGCGAACAGAATCAGGCGCTGCGCGACCGAGCGCTTGCAGATCAGATTGGAGAACCGATGCGCCAGCTCGCGCGCCAGCCAGGTCTGAAAGCCAAACATGTAGTGCGCCTGCAGGGCCAATCTGAACGAGCGCGAGTAACGCACATCGGCCGGCACAGCCGCCTCGAAGCCTTCGACGCCCCCCGCCCGAATCGCGTCATCCAGGCGTTCGGCGCGCGCCAGCAGGATCTCGGCCATCCGCCAGTCGACAATCTGCGCCTTGAGAATGTCATAGAACATCTCTTCTTCGCGCTGCGCGACAATGGCCATGCCCACATCGGCCCGTTGCTTGTCCGACATCTGCGCGACCTGTCCGTCGTGCACGCTTGCCAGGCTGGCGTCGAACACGGCACGGATGCGCTGCCGCGCCGCGTCGCCGATATGTTCTGTTTCCGCAACGACCTGTGTTTTTTCCTGCAGGTCTTCCAGCGCGATGGCAAGCGCCTGATTACGAATGGTGCGTTCGACCTGGCTGAGTTCATTCAAACCCAGGCGCCGGATCAGCGGACGCAGACTGATGCCGTTGATGAACAACGTGAGCAACACATAGCCGGTGACTGCCACCCCGATGAACTGGCGCGCATCGGCGGGAACGTTGGGCTGCTCGGTGACGGCAAGCGCCAGCGCCAGTGACACTG
>JBAZPE010000080.1:0-7483 GCA_041648375.1 Burkholderiaceae bacterium
CTGGGTGGCCGCCAATTGGGCCGGCTGGTCGAGGTTCGAACGGCTCACCGGTACGCAGGTCGCACTGGCTATTGTTGCACTAGGCGCCATTATCCTGCTCTGGCGCACGCGGATGCAGGCAAATCGTGCTCGATCGGTCACGGGCGGGCTGCTGGGATTGGCCTGCGTGGCACTCGGTGCGCTGCTCGCACTGGTCGGGCAGACCTACCAGACGGGGGCAGACACCTGGGAACTGTTTGCCGTGTGGGCGGCGCTCATGCTGCCTTGGGCCATTGCCGGACGCAGCGCCTCAATCTGGCTGTTGTGGGTCGTGGTGGTCAATACCGCACTGCTGCTGGGCAGCGGGCCCGACAGCGTGCGTGAGCAGTGGTCGCGGCTTGCCGATTCGCCGCTGTGGATGCTGCCATTCAATCTGGCGGCCCTGGCGGGCTGGACGGCATGGGCCACTGGCGACCCGGCGCACCGGCGCACCGGCCCCAGAGTGCTCGCGGCCCTGGCGCTGATGGCGGCCACCTTGGTCTTCCTGAATGACACTGACCTGCTGGGCGCGGGTGCCCTGCTCTGGGTGTGGACAGTTGTGCCGCTCGCCCTGATCTATCAGCGTGCCCGGCCCGATGGCGTGGTGCTGGCGATGCTTGTGCTGTCGGTGATCGCGGCTAGCGTGCGGCTGGTATGGCTACCTTTCGATGATTTCGACTGGGAGGGGCGCGTCGTGATGACGATCGCGGTGACCATGACGGGTGGCGTGTTGGGCCACCGCTGGATTCGCCACGCCCTGCAAGCGCAGTTTGAAGACGCCAGGCACACCACTGCGCCCGATGCTGCCCGCGTGCCTGCCCTGGCCCTCCTGGGGGCAGCCATGGCATGTGCAGCCCTGGTATGGGCCGCACCGCTCATCGAGCAGACCACCTCGACCACGTTCATCGTTGTCAGCCTGGTGACCCTGGGCACCCTCGCAATCTGGATGTATGTCACGAACCGGGGGTTGGCGCAGAACGCCATCCGCAATCCTGCAAGGCGCGCGCCCTTGCAGGCAGCCACACCGGATGCTCGCCCGCAGGGCACCATGCCCGCCCCCCCCCTGACCGAAACAGCACCGTACGGACCATCCGCAACGCCACTGCCTGCAGACGATTCGCCGCACGACGCCTCCCGCATTGCATCGGCCGTCCTGCTTGCCATGACCGCCTGGTTTTCTGCTGCCTTGCTGGTGGGCACGATCGCGATTGTCGGACTCTGGGACCCTGAGCTGTCGATCAGCGTGGCAGGCCCCCTGTTCGCCCTGGTAGGGGTCTTGCTGGTGCGCGGGGACGCCCGATCGCTCTTTCTCAAGCAAATTGGCTCCGCATTGGCCTTTGCCGGTCTGCTGATGTTGACGATCCAGGCCGTTGCCTTTGGTGAGCCGGGCTGGACCGGCGCGTTGCGCCTGACAGTCATCAGCCTGGCCGTGTACGCCTTGAGTGGTTACGCCACCCTGCAGTTCCTGGCGGCGCTGATTGTCGCTGTCGGGCTGACACTGATCACCTGGCTGCTGCCGACCAATCGAGTGGACATCTTTCAGGCAGCCAGTGCACTGTTCGACGGTCCCGGGGTCCATGCACTGGGCGCGTGGACGCCGGTGTCGTTCGGCCTGGCCGCCCTGGCCATGGTGCTGTTTCTGTCCGCTCGCCGTACGACGGCGGGCATATCCCGCGTGGACCCGATCCCCATGGCATGGGGCATGGCACTGGCCGCGCTGACATGCGCCTGGGTCAGCGCGGGTGTACCGGTGACGCAGCTGGGCAATCTCTGGGCGCTGCATGCGCCCACAGCGCTCGTGCTGGCGTTCGGTGCCTTGTTGCCGAGCGTGGCCAGTATCGCGGTCATGTGGCCCCTGCGCGCCGTGCTGCCCGTGCGCATGCGCCTGGGTGTCCCGGCGGGCCTGCTGGCGCTGGGCGTGCTGTGGCTGCCCAGCCCGGGCATCGTGTTCGCGCTGACATGGACCCTGCTGGGATTCGGGCTGCGTCGGCGAGGATTGCTGGCGCTGGGAAGTCTCTCGTTGATTGCCTATCTGTGCGTCTATTACTACCAGCTCGGCGTCCCGCTGCTGGACAAAGCCTTGTGGCTGGGTCTGGCAGGCGTGGTGGCCGCCGTGCTGGGCCTGGTGCTGTGGCGTGCGCACCGCCAGGCCGTGGGCGCCCTCGGGCTTCACAGCCAACCGGCGAGAGCAGACGACACGATCCCCCCAGGCAGCGCAGACCGATTGCCGCCTGGCTCGAAAACACGCACGGCGGCTCCGCGCACCGCCTGGCGCCCGGCACTGGCCCTGGCGGGTCTTTTGCTCGTGCTAGCTGCGGTCAACACCACCATCTGGCAGCGCGAGCAACTCATCGCGCATGGGCGAGAAGTGTTGCTCGCGCTGGCGCCTGTCGATCCCAGATCGTTGATGCAGGGCGACTACATGCGACTGGATTTCGTGCTTTCCCGCGATATTCGCGAGCAGATCGACGCCACGCCCCAGACCGCTCCAATCAGCCAGGGCTATGCCATTTTGTCGTTGGATCCCACCGGCCAGGCGCGACTGCTGCGTGTGCAGGACACCCCCCGGACCGCCAACGAAAACGAGATCGCGCTGCAATACCGCGAACGAGAAGGTCAGATCAAGGTCGTGACCAACGCATGGTTTTTCCCCGAAGGGCAAGCGGATCATTTTGCGCAGGCCCGCTACGGGGTGCTGCGTGTAGATGCGACAGGCCGCGCGCTGCTGGTCCAGATGCGCGATAGCGACTTCAAGCCACTTTGAACCGGGTGGCCCAAGCGGTCGTGGCGGCTTGCCAGAAGGCCGCCACCGACTGGGCGGGCACCGGCGCAAAGCCCAGCATCCCGAAGGCTTGCTGCAAGGTCTGAAGTGGCTGGGAGATGTTCAAGGCCGGTGCATGGTTCTGCTTGGAGAGCTTCAGGCCGGATTCGGGGTCCATCACCAGCGGCACATGCATATAGTGCAGCCGCGGCACCTGCAACCATTCACCCAATCTGATCTGGCGCGCCGTGGAAGACAGCAGATCGGCGCCGCGCACCACATGTGAGATGCCCTGCGCCGCGTCATCAACCACCACGGCAAGTTGATAGGCCCACAGACCGTCGGCACGACGTATCGCCACATCGCCCACGGCACGCGCCACATCCTGCGTTTGGGAGCCCAGCCAGCGATCTTCGAAGGTGCAGTCTCCGGCAGGCATGCGCACCCGCCATGCGCGCGCGCCACGCCCCTCAGGCAGCCCATCGCGGCAGTGTCCCAAATAGGGGACCTCCTGCACGTGCTCGCCAATGCCTGCGGCCCGGGCGGCGGCCACGATCTCGCGGCGGGTGCAGGCGCAGCCATACAGCACATGCATGCTGTCCAGCATGGCGAACGCACGTTGATAAACCGCGTCACGGCGCGATTGATACCAGATGTCGCCGTCCACGCGCATACCCAGCGCAGCGAGCTGATGCAGGATCACTTGATCGGCGCCCTCGACGGTTCTCGGAATGTCGACGTCTTCGATCCGCACGCGCCAGATGCCAGCGTGCGCGCGGGCGTCGAGATAGCTCGCCATGGCCGCCACGAGCGAACCTGCATGCAACGGGCCGCTGGGGCTGGGCGCAAAACGGCCTACGTAAGGCGGCACGGCGGTGCCGCTCAGTGCAGGCGGCGTGCGCCGTCGTCGTCGAGCAGTTCTTCCAGAACCAGATTGTCGATCTCGGCTTCCTGGCTCCACAGCACCATCAGGGCCACGATCTTGATCTTGCTCAGGGGCACGGGGGCTTCGGGCGACGCGGAAGCTCGGTCGATCACAATTTCACGCAGCGGTGCAGGCAGAATGCCAGCCGATTCGAGAAAAGTGATAAAACCGATGGCTTCGCTACCCAGTTGCTGATATTCGCTATCGGCATAAATCCGGGTGCCACCGACGGGCAGTTTGGCAAGGTCGACGCAACGTTCTGTCGTTTCCGCCAGGCCATACAGCCAGCCCAGGGCATCATCGATGTCTTCATGCTCGAAGCCGGCTGCGACCAGCCGCTTGGCGAGCACATCGGCTGCCGGACACGCCTGAGGCGTGTAGTAATTCTCGTAGAGATAAACCAGGATATCGAACATATATTTGCGCAGTTCTCGACATGTTGCCCGGCCGACCAACGGTAGACCCGCGACAACTGACAGATTCAATTTACGCCCATTCAATGAGCCCGGCAACTGCGAAAAATATAATAGGTCAAGCCGTTTCAAAGCCGCTACTGAACGCCAACGCCGAAACGTTTGTGCGTCGCACCCATTGTGCACCTGATAACGGGGTTGCGCAAACCGGTTACTCTTGCCTGACATTCTTATTACACGGTTGATCTGCCCATGCCGCGCAAGCACTTCACGATGATCCGCGAATTTCACCTCGCCGACGCCTTCACACTGGGCAATGCCGCTTGCGGCGTTGCCGGCGTCATGCTGGCCATGCTGTTCATGACGAGCCAGGATCTGACGCATTTTTACTGGGCTGCCGCCATGGCACCCCTGGCTTTCACTTTCGATGTGTTCGACGGCAAGATTGCACGCTGGCGTCAGCAGCATTCGGCAATGGGCCGCGAACTGGACTCGCTGGCCGATGTCATCTCCTTCGGGGTGGCGCCTGCGGCGCTGGCATTTGCGGCCGGCATGTCCGGCGGCTGGGATGCCCTGGCGCTGATCTATTTCGTCTGTTGCGGCGTCAGCCGGCTGGCGCGCTACAACGTCACCGCCGAGAGCCTGTCACAGGACTCGGGCAAGGTGTCGTATTTCGAGGGCACCCCCATCCCGACCAGTGTCGTGCTGACCGGCGTGCTTGCCTTGGCCGCATGGCAGGATCGTCTGGGGGCGCAACTCTGGGGTTCGAGCTGGATGATCGGTCCGTGGCAATTTCACCCATTGACCTTGATGTTCGTGCTCTCGGGCACCCTGATGATCAGCAAGACCCTGCGGATCCCCAAATTCTGATGGCTGCAGGCGGGCGACCGACACCGGTGAATCAGGGTAGTTCCGCCGGGTAGCTGTCCAGCGCCAGTCGGATCTGCATGCGCAGGTCCCAGGGCTCAAGCGACGCGTTCACCGCGCCGTAGAACACCCCGTCGCGCACCATGAAAATGGAGGGCAGATGAAAAACTTCATAACGCTGCACCAGCCCTCCACTGGCGCCGGCGTCGATCCAGCACAGGCGATCGGCGGGGAGTTCCAGGGTAGGCAGCGTCTGACGTGCAAGACGACAGTTCGCACAAGTCTTGCTGTAGAAAATCAGCAACGAATTGCCGGGAGCGTCCAGCAGGTAACGGTCGGCCGAGCCGTCGTCGAGTTCGATTTGTTCCATGGTGCGATGCATTATGAAGCAAAATCCTTTTGGAGTAGGATCATCTTCTTCCCACTCACAAGGACAACGACATGAGCAAGGTGTACGACGTAGCGGTACTGGTTGGCAGCCTGCGCAAGGATTCCATCAACCGGCGCCTCGCGCTTGCGTTGGCCGACTTGGCGCCTTCCACGCTTGCGCTGAATATCGTTGAAATCGGCGATCTGCCGCTCTACAACGAAGATATCGACGGCGACCAGCCCCCGCCCGCCTACACCCGCTTTCGTGCCAGTGTGGGCAGCGCGCAGGCCGTGCTCTTCGTGACTCCGGAATACAACCGCTCGGTGCCTGGCGCCATGAAAAATGCCATCGATGTCGGTTCGCGCCCCTACGGCAAGAGCGTCTTCAGCGGCAAACCCGCAGCCGTGATCAGTGCCTCGCCAGGTGCCATCGGGGGTTTCGGTGCCAACCATCATTTGCGTCAGTCACTGGTGTTTCTGGATATGCCGTGCCTGCAGCAACCAGAGTCCTATCTGGGCGGCGCAGGGTCATTTTTCAACGACCAGGGTGAACTCAGCGATTCGATCCGGCCCTTCCTGGAAAAATTCATTGCCGCGTTCGATAAGTGGGTAGCCAAACAGGCTGCCTGACCCGAGCGCACCGTCACGAAGACCCGGCATGCCTTCCACTCCTCTCGATACCGACGCCGATCCGGCGTGGCAGACGGTCACGCCCTCGGTGCGGGACCTGTTCACTGGATTTCTGATGCTTGGCCTGACTGCGTTCGGGGGCGCCCTGCCCCTGGCGCACCGCATGGTGGTGGATCGGCACAGATGGCTGACCAACGCCGAATTCACCGATCTGCTCGGGCTGTGTCAGTTCCTCCCTGGTGGCAACATCATCAATCTGTCGGTTGCCATCGGCATGAAATTTCATGGCTTGCGGGGTGCCGTGTCGGCCCTGCTGGGATTGATCGCGGCGCCCTCGCTCATCGTCATCGCACTGGGCACGGTCTATGACATCTATCGCGACGATCCACATATCAGGCACCTGTTCGCCGGGCTCGCGGCAGCGGCTGCGGGCTTGCTCATTTCAATGGCCATTCGCATCACCCTGCCGCTGCGCCAGCGCAAACCGCTGATTGCCGTGGCCGCGCTGTGTTTCGTAGGGGTGGCCTTTCTACGATGGCCGCTGCTGCCGACCATGTTGGTGCTCACCCCGCTGAGCATCCTCATCACCTGGCGGTTCAAGCTATGACCAGTACGCTGCTGTCGCTGGCCATCATCTTTACCCAGCTCTCGTTGCTGGCGTTCGGCGGGGGCAATACCATCCTGCCCGAAATGCAGCGCCAGGTCGTGGACGTCCATCACTGGATGACGGCCGAGACTTTCAGTTCGCTCTTTGCCTTGGGTCAGGCGGCGCCCGGCCCGAACCTGATGGTCGTCACCCTGGTGGGCTGGCATGTGGCGGGCTGGATGGGGGTGCTGGTGACCACGCTCGCAAAATTCGGCCCGTCTTCGATCGTCACAATCATTGCCCTGTTCACGTGGGAGCGCTTCAAGGACAAGCCCTGGCGTCGTCTGGTGCAGGTCGCCATCATGCCGATTACCGCGGGCCTGTTCCTGGCCAGTGCAGTGGTCATTACGCAGGCGTCGGTGCACACCTGGGTGCTGGGTGGCATTACGGCCATCTGCGCATGGCTGGCGGTCACCACCCGCATCCATCCCCTCTGGCTGCTCGCAGCCGGTAGCCTGGTCGGTCTGTCTGGCATCGGCCAGGGTTAATCGGGGGTTTTGGTACTCCAAACCCGGATCTGGTACCTGCTGGCGACGTGCCGGGGTATAGTCGACACACTGGCCTGCACGGGCCGGCAAGACCAACAACCGGAGACCATCGCAGGCGTTGGCACGCGCGCGGCAAAGGATGTCGAGCGCGAAGCGAGGCCCGCGACACCCTATCGTGACCATCAAACGCAAAGCCTACATTGCCGGCGCCTTCGAGCACCCCACCCGGCACGCGCCCGATACATCCACCGCCCAACTGCACGCCGAATGCGCCATGGGCGCCCTGGCCGACGCCGGTCTGTCGATGTCCGATGTCGACGGCTATTTCGGCGCGCGTGATCAGCCCGGGCCAAACGCGGCCTACAT
>JBAZPE010000081.1:0-7483 GCA_041648375.1 Burkholderiaceae bacterium
CTGCTGCCCGCCCGTAGGTCCTCTCCACCCACCCGTCGCTAGCGGCTGCATGTTGACCGCTAGCGGCGTGTTGTCGGCTGCCGGCATAGCGTCAGTGCAAGCCGCCCGCCCCGCCTAAAAAGGCAGTGAAAAAATAAAATATTCAAAAAAAGCGAAAAAAGGGCCACTGACTTGCACACAACCGATTTTTTGTGCATAATCTCGTTTCTTCGCAGCCGGCACGCAAAATAGTGTGACGGCAACCAGGGGGGTATAGCTCAGCTGGGAGAGCGCTTGCATGGCATGCAAGAGGTCAGCGGTTCGATCCCGCTTACCTCCACCAGTAAAGCGAAGAGGCAGTAAAGTAGTACCAGTGAAGCAGTACAGTGCAGTTTGTTTGGTCCTGTCCCCTTCGTCTAGAGGCCTAGGACATCACCCTTTCACGGTGAGTACACGGGTTCGAATCCCGTAGGGGACGCCAGGAAATTCTGGTTATCTTGTTCACGAACAGGATGAGTATCAAAGTAGCGATAGTGACATATCGCGATAGCGTGATCGTCGTGCAGTGCACACATTCATGTTATAGTATTACACCGCTGCGGAGCGGTAGTTCAGTTGGTTAGAATACCGGCCTGTCACGCCGGGGGTCGCGGGTTCGAGCCCCGTCCGCTCCGCCAAAAAATTTAAGAAGCCTTGTCGATCATTCGACAAGGCTTTTTGCTTTGTCCGCTCGCACGAATATGCAGGTAGGCATGTGTCATGTGGCACGTACCCGTTACGGTATCGCTGCGCTCATCACAGTACTCGTCTTGTCTTTTCGCTGGCAGACCCTATAACTAGGCATGCCGGGTGCGCTGGCATGCCACGACACCTCACCATCGCATTCAGAAGGAATCACTCATGCGTTTATTGCTCGCGATCTTCTTGCCCTTCATGGTTTTCTTCACCATTGGCCGCCCGCTTGCAGGCCTGATCTGCCTGATCCTGCAGATCACGCTGATTGGCTGGATTCCTGCCGCGATCTGGGCGGTCTACGCGCTCAGTCAGTACAACACTGACAAAAAGATCGAGCGCGCCGTAGGCAAACGCGCCTATTGATCCAGCGTGGCTCCGCCGTCGATCCGCATGTCATGCAAGGTAATGTGGCTTGCGCGATCGGACAGCAGGAACAGGATGGATTCAACGATCTCTTCCGGGGTGGCGATCTTGCGCAAGGGAATGCCCAAACGGAAATTCGGCAGGCTGCCTTCGATCACGGTTTCCGCTGATGACCCCTGGCGCCACATGGCACGCTGCATCTCGGTGTCCGTCGAGCCAGGCGAGACGATGTTGCAGCGAATGCCGTACTCGGCCAATTCCAGCGCCAGACACCGGGTCATCTGCGTCACGGCGGCCTTGGACGCTGCATAGGCGCCCATGGACGCCCGCGGCGTGGTCGCCGCGTTCGAGCTTACCGTCACGATGGCACCCGATCGCCGCTGGATCATGCCCTGGGCGACACTGCGACAGACGTTGAACGTGCCCGTCACGTTCACATCGAAGGTGCGTGACCATTGCTCGTCGCTCAGATCGACGATCTTGCCCATCTGCAACACACCCGCCACGCAAGCCAGCTTGTCGATCGCACCCAGCTTGTCCTGACCGGCGGCCACGGCGGCACTCACCTCGCCTGCCTGGCTCACGTCAACGACGGCGGCATGCACCTGAGTGTCAGGCCAGCGCTTGGCCAATCGGGCCAACCCGGCTTCGTCCTGGTCCAGTGCGATCACACGCGCACCCTGACTCAACAGGTTCTCGGTCAGCGCGGCACCGATGCCGCTAGCTGCACCCGATACCAGCACACAGGCATCGGTGAAGTCATGCCGGGGGGCAGGCGCTTTAATGACCACGGGACACCTCATCTGCTTCAGAAGATCTAACGGGCGTCGCCACGGCAGGTCCGCGCGCGTCCAGTGCCTGGGATACCGCCTGTGCGGTCAAACTGACGCCACAACGACGCGCCACATAATTGACAGCCATCTCGTGTTCGGCAGCAGAGAAATCAGCCACACCGTCGATCACGAAAAAGGGCTGAACATCCTGCATGAATGCTTCGAGCGCAGTTGCCATGCAGCCAATGTGCGCATAGATGCCGCAGATGATGATCTGGTCACGTCCCGTATCTCGCATGCGCTCGCGAAGATCGGAGCGCTGGAAGGCACTGTAGCGCCACTTGGTCAGCACGGTATCACCCGGCCTGGGCGCCAGCGCATCGATGATGGGCTGACGGGCATGTTGCTCGGGCGCAGTCAGACCGGGGCCCCAGAAATCATTGAGCAGGGCACGGTCGCCTGGCGGCTGATCGACGGGTTGAGCCGTGTAATAGACCGGCACCCCCAGCGCGTTGCACTGCGCGCGCAGTCGCGCAATGGTGTCGACCAACGGCACGACTGGCGACTGGGTGAGATCATACTTGTCCAGGAAATAAGCCTGCATATCGTGGATCAGGAAAATCGCCCGCTTGGGATCGGGCAGCCAATCGACGCGATTGGCCACCGGGGCCGACGGCATCGGGTATGGAGCAATGGCGGGTATGGTCATAGGTTCTCCTGGCGGGGGCCATTATGGGAAGAGCTTAGCGCTGCTCGATCGACTGACCAAGTCCCAATGCGCTCAGCATGGTTCTGAATTTGGTTTGCGTCTCGGCCGTTTCGCGTTGCGGCACGGAACCCGGGACGATGCCTGCGCCAGCGTAAAGCGTCGCCTCACTAGGGCCGCACGTCGCGCAGCGCAAAGACACGGCCCATTCGCCGTCACCCGCCGCATCCATCCACCCCACGAATCCGGCAAAGAAACCCCGATCAAAGGGCTCGAGCCGGTTGATGGCCTGGCGTGCGAGTTCCGTGGGATAGCCGCAGACGGCAGGCGTGGGATGCAAGGCAAAAGCCAGGTCCAGTGAAGTCGTTGCCGGGTCGATCAATTCGCCTTCGATGCGCGTGGACAAATGCCAGAGCGCATCCGTGGCCACCAGCGAGGGTCGCGTCGGCACGTTCAAAGTGCGACACAGCGGGCGCAGGACGCTTGCTATCGCATCGATGACGATCGCGTGCTCCTTGAGATCCTTGTCCGATTCCATAAGAGCCTGTCCCGCCGCCTGATCTTCCCGTGCGTCACTGCGGCGCGCGGCCGATCCCGCCAGCGGATTGAGCATCACCCGGTTACCCACACGGCGCACCAGCAGTTCCGGACTCGCTCCCAGAAATACTTCGCCTGCCCTGCCCAACGGCACGGCGTAGGTGTAGCCATGGGTATTTTTGGCCAGCAAGCTGGCCATAAGCGAAGGAAGATGCAAAGGATCGCGCAGCGCCAGCTTGAGCGTGCGAGAGAGCACGACCTTGCCCAGATCACCTTGCTCGAAATGCGCCAGCGCCTCGCGCACGGCTGCCTCGAAAACCGCGGGCGATGGCTGCGGCGTTTGTGACACCACCTGCCCAGGCCCAGCGCCCTGCATAGGCATTGACGCACCCGCCGTTGCGATCGCAAGGGCTCGCGGCGTGCGCCGACACTGACGCGCGATAGACAATCGGGGGGCTTGCGTGACATCGAAAGGCACGGCGCCCACGAGCAACGGCTGGGCAATGCCGGCGTGCCGGGCACGTTCAAATAGCGTATTGACCGCCCGCAAGACGTCAGACGCGTTGCGCTCACGATCGGCGTCCACGGCCTGCAGCACGTCCGTCGCCTGGAGGTCAGGCGCAAACGCCGACGCCATGACGGAAGTGGTTGGCGACACGAACACGAACGCTGCGCCCGAATAGTCGCTCAGCGGCTGCGATGCACCCTGGTCATCACGATCGGGCGAGCCGATGTCACGGCAGTGCGTCGCGGCCTCTGCGGACGGGTTGCGGGGGGTATCGGAAAGAATGGCAGGCATGGCGTGACGCGCATTGAACAATGCCCGCCACTTTATCATTAGTGAGAGTTGTTATCATTCACACCCTTACACAACCTCACCTTCGACACGTCGGCCTTGCCCGCCCCGCTCGGGCTAGTCAGGCGCGATCTCGATCACCGCATCCACCGCATAGGCCCCCTGCCCCTCAGGCATGGCGAAGACCGGATTCAGGTCAATGGACTGCAACCGCGGGCCTGCCGCCACGGCCAGTGCCGACAGGCGCGACAGCATCAGGGCCAGCGCGTCTATATCGACCGGTGCACGCCCGCGCGCACCCAGCAGCAATGGTGCCCCCCTGACCGATCGTATCATCGCCTCGGCCACATCCACACCAAAGGGGCAGCGCCTGAAGGTCACATCTTTCAGGATCTCGACGAAGATGCCGCCCAATCCAAACATGGCGACCGGTCCGAAGACCGGGTCACGGTGAATACCCAGAATGCACTCCACACCGCCACTGAGCTGCTTGGCCACCAGCACGCCTTCGATGCGCGCATCCGGTGCGGCGGCACGCGCGCGCGCCATCAGCGTGTCGAATCCTTCACGCACGGCCGCCTCGCTTTGCACGCCCAGCAGCACGCCACCGATTTCCGATTTGTGAAGAATGTCGGGCGACAGAATTTTCATGACCACGGGATAGCCCAGGGCCTGTGCGCCCGCCACCGCTTCCTCGACCGACGTGCACACGTGTTCGGGCGCAGAGGCAATGCCTGCCCGAGCCAGGATCTGCTTGGCCTGTGCTTCAGAAGGTGTGCTCGGGGGCAGCTCGATGGCCGGCACGTCCGGGGCGGGCAGACCGGGCTGCTGCGCGAACGACTTGCCGAAGCGCCCCATGGCCGAGATGGCACTGACCGCACGCGAAGGGTCCTCGAATATGCTAAAGCCATCGGCTTCGTATTCGCGCACTTTCTCGCGATCCGCCATGATGCACATCACATACAGGCGGTCGGGAAACTTGGCCCGCACCGCTTTGAGCTGCTCGCGCAGGCGGGGTGCAATGGATGCCGCCCCGCCGGTATAGGTGAAAAAACCCAGCACCGACCGATAGCCACCCTCCTCGATCATGGCTTCGGTGAACCGCCCGGCCAGGGTGAAGTCGTTGAGGAACTGGGCGGTGCAATCCACGGGGTTGCGCGGCGAGGCGAAGGGCAGAATCTCTTTCAGGCGTTGCTGGGTGGCCTCCGGCATTTCCGGCATGGGCAAACCGCAACGCTCGGCCGCATCCGAGATGATCACGCCCGCACCGCCGCTGACGGTAATCACCCCCAGCGTGTTCGCTTCCGGAAAAATGCCACGCGTGGCCAGGGCCGCGATGTCCAGCATGTTTTCGGTGGTGAGCGTGCGCACCACGCCGAACTCGGTCAGCACCGCGTCGGTCACGGCGTCGTCACCGGCAATCGAGGCGGTATGCGACTGTGCTGCCGCACTGCCCACCGTGCTCGTGCCCACCTTCATCATCACAATGGGCTTGCGCGCCGCGCGTGCCGCCGCCAGCGCCGCCACGAACCCATCGGCCTCGCGTATGCCTTCGGAGTACACGGCGATCACATCGGTGTCCGGGTCGTCCACCAGCATTTGAATCACGTCACCCAGACTGATGTCGGCCTCGTTGCCGGTCATCACGCACGACGACAGGCCGATGCCGCGCTCGCGTGCCAGGCAGGTGATGTGCGCCCCGTAGGCCCCTGACTGGCTGGCAATGCCCACCCGTCCCTTTTCCGGGAAGCCCAGTTCCATGCCGGAGGCGAACGAACCGTAGAAACCATTGCGCGGATTGATCAGGCCCAGGGAATTGGGTCCGAGCAGCCGCATGCCGTATTGGCGCGCGATCCGGACCATCTCGTCCTGCTGCGCGGCCCCTTCGGGACCGGCTTCTGCAAACCCGGCGCTGAACAGAATGGCGGCGGCACACCCGCGCTCACCCAACTGGCGGATGACCTCGACGGCCTTGGTGGCGGCCACCGCCACGATGGCGGCGTCGGGTGCCTGCGGCAGATCGGCAACCGAGGCGTAGGCCTTCAGCCCCTGCACCGTCTCACGGCCGGGATTCACAGGCAGAATCGTGCCCTGATAGCCCTGGCTCAGCATGTAGGAGATCGGGCGTCCGCCAATGCGCAGCGGGTCGTCGGACGCACCAATGACGGCCACACTGGCGGGATTGAGCAGGCGGCGAAGGTTGTCCAATGCCGTGGTGGGCGACCGATCAAGCGCGTGTGTCATAAGCATAAACATCCAAATGCGGGGCCAAGCGAAACCGCTGGTCACCCTGGGAGAAAAGTCTCAACCACCCGAATCGTCACAAATTTTTACGAATTATTCAGGCGCCAGGCCTGTGTGAAGATGGGATCGCGTTGACGACATGCTGCCACGAAAGCCCCTTCAAAATCATTCAACTTATCCGAAGGACCTCTTAACTTCGTCGGAATACCCCTGCTTGCGGTGCCGCGCCAGGCGTTCTTACTATCAGCCCGCTTTCACCCCTATCCGTTGGAGCCGCCGTGAACCCTGCTGATCCTGCCCTGCACGTTGAGGCCTCGCACGCCGTAAGCCGTCCTGCCCCGAGCGACATCCATGCGAGCAACCTGCCGTCGCCCGTCGCAGCCTCACCCGCCTGGACGTTCGATGCCGTGGCGGCCATCTATCATCAGCCCTTCATGGATCTGCTGTTTCAGGCGCAGAACGTGACCCGCGCGCATTTCGATGCCAATACCATCCAGCTCTCCACCCTGGTATCCATCAAAACAGGCGGGTGTCCCGAGGACTGCGGCTACTGCCCCCAGGCGGCCAGATATCACACAGGCGTATCGGCTGATGCCTTGATGCCGATCGAGGACGTGGTGGCCGCCGCGCGGGCCGCCAAGGCACGCGGCGCCACGCGCTTCTGCATGGGTGCAGCCTGGCGCAGCCCCAAACCGCGTCATCTGGAGGCCGTTGCGCAGCGGGTGGCCGCCGTGAAAGCGCTGGGACTGGAAACCTGCGCCACCCTGGGCATGCTGGCCGATGGCCAGGCCGAACAGCTGAAGGCGGCAGGCCTGGACTACTACAACCACAACCTGGACACCTCGCCCGCGTTCTACGGCAAGGTGATCACGACCCGGGTGTACGACGATCGGTTGCAGACCCTGCAGCGCGTGCGCGATGCCGGTATCAACGTCTGTTGCGGGGGCATCGTCGGCATGGGCGAATCCGCACAGGATCGCATCGGACTGCTGTGCCAGCTGGCCAATCTGCAGCCGTATCCGCAATCCGTTCCGATCAACGATCTCGTCAAGGTCGCCGGCACCCCGCTGGCCGATACCCCCGATCTGGACCCGCTCGAATTCGTACGCACGGTGGCCACGGCGCGCACTATCATGCCGCAAGCACGGGTGCGTCTGTCTGCCGGCAGACAGGCCATGTCGGCCAGCACTCAGGCGCTCTGTTTTCTGGCGGGTGCGAATTCGATTTTTTATGGGGAGACCTTGCTCACCACCGCCAACCCGGCATGGGACGCCGATCGACACCTCTTCGACCAGCTCGGCCTGACCGCCGAAACACGGTCCGACTTTCGCTATGCGAGCGCATGAACAT
>JBAZPE010000082.1:0-7467 GCA_041648375.1 Burkholderiaceae bacterium
CCACCAGCATGCCCGCCAGAATGTACATGGTCACGTCATAGACCTGCGCGCGCGGCACGCCGATGGAGAGCTGATATTCACGGATGTAGCCCACCAGCACCGGACCGAAAATACCGGCCGCCGACCACGCGGTGAGCAATCTGCCATGGATGGCGCCCACCATCTGCGTACCGAACAGATCAGCCAGGTAGGCGGGCACCGTGGCAAAGCCGCCACCGTACATCGACAGAATCACGCAGAATGCCGCCACGAACAGAGCCAGCATGCCCATGTGTGCCGACCAGGGAATCGAGGCGTACAGCAGGAAGCCCAGCACGAAGAACGTGGCGTAGGTGACCTTGCGCCCCAGTTTGTCCGACAGACTGGCCCAGAAGAAGCGGCCACCAATATTGAACAGGCTGATCAGGCCGGTGAAACCGGCAGCGATGGTCGCAATGGCGGCCAGTTGCTGGGGATTCAATTGTGCAAAACCGAGATCGTTCTGGCCGATCAACCGGCCCCCGAACACCTCTTGCAACAGGGGTGAGGCCATGCCCAGGATACCGATCCCGGCGGTCACGTTCAGGCACAGCACCAGCCACACCAGCCAGAACTGCGGAATGCCCCAGACGCGTTTGACGTGCACGTGCCCTCTGGTGATCATCGCGTTGGCATTCTGCGGCGGGGGCACCCAGCCTTCAGGCTTCCATCCCGTGACCGGCACGCGATAGCCCATTGCACCGGACATCATGAAGACGAAATAGATGATCGCCATGGTGAGGAAGGTCTGCCACACGCCCACGCTGCCGGGGCCGGCGAAATGCCGCATCAGCAGGTCGGCCAGCGGCGCGCCGATCATGGCACCCCCACCGAAGCCCATGATGGCCATGCCGGTCGCCATGCCGCGTTTGTCCGGGAACCACTTGATCAGTGTGCTCACCGGAGAGATATAGCCCAGGCCCAGCCCGATGCCGCCGATCACCCCGGAGCCCAGCCACAACATCCACATCTGATGGGTGTAGACGCCAATGGAAGAAATCACCAGGCCACCGCACCAGCACAGTGCGGACACGACCCCGGCCTTGCGCGGACCGGCACGTTCGAGCCAGCCGCCCCACAGCGCAGCCGAGCAGCCCAGCAGCACAAAGAACAGGGTGTACATCCAGCCCATGGTGGAAATGCGCCAATTGCAGCTGGTGGTGAAGAGCTCGGTGAACAGGCTCATGCTGGCCGGGCAGGTCATCATGTCCGGCCCGGCAAGCGCCTTGGACAAGGGCAGCCAGAACACCGAGAACCCGTAGGCCATGCCGATGCACAGGTGAATGGCAAGGGCTGCGGGTGGCACCACCCAGCGGTTGAAGCCGGGCCCTGCAATCGTTCGTTCCTTATCCAGCCAGCCGGCGCGGCTGCCGGGTAGGTTCAGAGATGGTGCGGTGCTCATGGCGTCTCCTCGATCACGCTCGTTGCGTTGTGCACGGGCTTTATACGTTATGGGGGCAATGCGGCGCTAGCTGAATCGAGCAGTGAGACAGATAGCTGAAACGGTCGGGCAGGTTACTCAACAGGTCGGGCGGGCACTTCAATGGTCAGGCAAATCATTCCAACGGTCGGGCAGGTCACTTAACGGATCAGGCAGGAACGGCAGGGGTCAGTCGGGCCCGGTACTGCGTGACCGCAGACAACACGATCGGGCACAGCACGATATCGTCCTGTTTGCCGTCGGGATGCGCGCTGAGGAAGTCCAGCAGTTGATGGCGCATCCGGGGCTCCCAGAATTTGTGGATGTGATTGGCGATGCCTTCGATGGCTTCCTCACGGTCCGGCATGGCGTCGAAGAAATCGCCGATGCGGTTGGCCATTCGAATCAGATTGCTGTGGTCCATGTGCTGCCCTCAGGTCCGCACGCGCTGCGGGTGGCTGTAAATCGAAAAATCGGAATCCCGGAAAAACCCGAGCAAGGTGACGTTGCTGCGCGTGGCCACCCGTTGCGCCAGCGCGGTGGGTGCCGACACGGCCGCCAGCAAGGTGGCCCCGCGCGATGCTGCCTTCTGCACCATTTCGAAGCTGGCGCGACTGGACACCAGTACCGCGCCGTCGGCCGGTGCGCAATCACGGCGGGCGAGTGCGCCGAGCAGTTTGTCCAGCGCGTTGTGCCGGCCCACGTCTTCACGCACGCACACCACCTCACCCTGCGGGTTCAGCCAGGCGGCGGCATGCGTGGCGCCGGTTCGGGTGTGCAGCGTCTGCTGCTCACGCATGGCGCGCATGCCGTGGGCCAGCCGCTGGGCCGACCACTGCGTTCCGGCGCCCACTGGCGCGATGTCGCGGAGCACTTCGGGCAGGGTTTCCACGCCGCACAGGCCGCATCCCGTGCGGCCCGCCATGGCACGGCGCCTGATCTTCAGGCGGTCCATGGGGGCGCCGGCGATGTTCAGTTCAATCACCACGCCTTGTGACTGCACGTCCAGGCGAATGTCGCGAATCTCGCGCATGTGGTCGATGATGCCTTCCGTGAGCGAGAAGCCCACTGCAAAGTCTTCCAGGTGTTCGGGCGTGACCAGCATGGTGGCGTGGCTGATGCCGTTGTAGGCCAATGCCACCGGCGTCTCTTCTGCCAGCAGATCATCCTGCGGTGCGCTGGCCATCTGGCCCGCACGCACCCGGACCACCGAGCAGGCCACGGCAGGCGTCGGCAGTGCCGCCTGTTCGTCGTCCAGCCAGGTGTCCGAGGCCGCGGGCGTCATACGATGTCCTGCTCGCGCGCGCGTTCGCGCAGCAACTGCGCCTGCACATCGGAAAACCGCGACCAGGTGCGTTGCCAGGTGGAGGGTTGGTTCACGCGCACCAGTTGCACCGCCGTCACCTTGTATTCAGGACAGTTGGTCGCCCAGTCGGAACTGTCGGTGGTGACCACGTTGGCGCCGGATTCAGGGAAGTGGAACGTGGTGTAGACCACGCCGGCCTGCACGCGCTCGGTGACATCTGCACGCAGCACGGTCTCACCTGCGCGGCTTTGCACGCCGACCCAGTCACCGCTACGGATGCCTCGATCTTCTGCATCCTGGGGATGGATTTCCAGCAGGTCCTCGCTGTGCCACATGACATTGGGGGTGCGGCGGGTTTGCGCCCCCACGTTGTATTGCGAGAGGATGCGGCCGGTGGTGAGCAACAGCGGAAACTTGCGGGTGCTGCGCTCGTCGCTGGGCACATATTTGGTGATGATGAATTTCCCTTTGCCGCGCACGAAGGCGTCGATATGCATGATGGGCGTGCCCTCGGGCGCCGCGTCGTTGCAGGGCCACTGCAGGCTGCCCGATTTTTCGAGTTTATCGTAGCTCACGCCCGAGAACGTGGGCGTCAGCCGCGCGATCTCGTCCATGATTTCGCGCGGGTGGTTGTAGTGCATCGCATAGCCCATCGCATTGGCCAGGCCCATGGTCACTTCCCAGTCGGCCAGCCCGTTCTTGGGCTCCATGACCTTGCGCACGCGCGAGATGCGGCGTTCGGCGTTGGTGAAGGTGCCGTCCTTTTCCAGGAAAGAGGAACCCGGCAGGAACACGTGGGCGTACTTCGCTGTTTCGTTCAGAAAGAGATCCTGTACGACGATGCATTCCATGGCCGAGAGCGCGGCGGCGACATGCTGGGTGTTCGGGTCGGACTGCACGATGTCCTCACCCTGGCAGTACAGGCCCTTGAAGGTACCCCCCAGTGCGGCTTCGAACATGTTGGGAATGCGCAGGCCGGGTTCCGGTGCCAGTGTGACGCCCCATGCCTGCTCGAAGGTCGCCCGTGTGACGTCGTCCGAGATATGGCGATAGCCGGGCAGTTCGTGCGGGAATGAACCCATGTCGCACGACCCCTGCACGTTGTTCTGACCGCGCAGGGGGTTCACGCCCACCCCCTCGCGTCCGATGTTGCCCGTGGCCATCGCCAGGTTCGCGATTGCCATCACGGTGGTCGAGCCCTGACTGTGTTCAGTCACGCCCAGCCCGTAATAGATGGCGCCATTGCCGCCGCCCGCATACAGCCTGGCCGCACCGCGCACCAGCTCGGCCGGCACGCCGGTAATGGCGGCCATGGTCTCGGGCGAGTTCTCGGGCAGCGCCACGAAGTCGCGCCATTGCTCAAAGGCCCGGTCTTCACAGCGGGCTTTCACGAACGCCTCGTTCACCAGGCCTTCAGTCACAATCACGTGCGCCAGCGACGAGAGCAGGGCGACGTTGGTGCCCGGACGCACCTGCAGGTGGAAGTCGGCCTTGATGTGCGGCGAATCGACCAGTTCGATACGGCGGGGATCGATCACGATCAGACGGGCACCGGCACGCAGGCGCCGTTTCAGGCGTGAGGCGAACACCGGATGGCCGCTGCTGGGGTTGGCACCCATGACGATCACCACATCGCTGTGCATCACCGAGTCGAAGGTTTGTGTGCCGGCGGATTCGCCCAGCGTCTGCTTCAGACCATAGCCGGTAGGCGAGTGGCACACGCGCGCGCAGGTGTCGACGTTGTTCGTGCCGAAGGCGGCACGGATCAGTTTCTGTACCAGCCAGGTTTCCTCGTTGGTACAACGCGAGGAAGTGATGCCACCGATGGCGTCGCGGCCATGCGCGTCCTGTATGCGACGAAACTCCGACGCCGCATGATTCAGCGCCACTTCCCAGCTGACTTCCTGCCAGGGGTCGCTGATATGCTTGCGAATCATGGGCTTGAGCACGCGTTCCTTGTGCGTGGTGTAGCCCCAGGCAAACCGGCCCTTGACGCAGGAGTGCCCGCGATTGGCCTGGCCGTCCTTCCACGGCACCATGCGCACCACCTGGTCGCCCTTCATTTCGGCCTTGAAGCCGCAGCCCACCCCGCAGTACGCGCAGGTGGTGACCACCGAATGCTCGGCCTGGCCCATTTCGATCACACTTTTTTCCTGCAGCGTGGCGGTGGGACAGGCCTGCACGCAGGCGCCACAGGATACGCATTCGCTTTGCATGAATGATTCGCTCTGGCCGGCCGCCACGCGCGCATCGAAGCCGCGCCCCGCGATGGTCAGGGCAAACGTGCCTTGCGTTTCCTCACAGGCCCGCACGCAGCGGTTGCACACGATGCACTTGGACGCATCGTAGGAAAAGTAGGGGTTGGAGTCGTCGGTGGCGTCATTCAGATGGTGTTTGCCATCCTGGCCATAACGCACGTTGCGCAGGCCCACGACCCCAGCCATATCCTGCAGCTCGCAGTCGCCGTTGGCGGGGCAGGTCAGGCAGTCCAGCGGATGGTCGGAGATATAAAGCTCCATCACCCCGCGGCGCAATTGGTGCAGCTTGGGCGTCTCCGTGCGCACGACCATGCCGGCCTCGACCGGCGTCGTGCACGAGGCGGGGTAGCCGCGCCGACCTTCGATTTCCACCAGACACAGCCGACACGAGCCGAATGCCTCCAGGCTGTCGGTGGCACAGAGCTTCGGAATGTTCACCCCGTGTTCGGCCGCCGCACGCATCACCGAGGTGCCTTCGGCAACGGTCACTTCATGGCCATCGATGGTGAGGGTGACCATCACCTCGGACGTTTTGGCGGGGGTGCCGTAATCGCGTTCGCGCTTGAGAACCGTTTCGAGCATGATGATCTCCTGTCTACTCAGGCCGCCTGGGCGGGTTGTTCGGTACGGGCAGGCAAACCGAAATCCTGCGGAAAATGGTTCAGCGCCGAGAGCACGGGAATCGGCGTCATGCCGCCCAGCGCGCACAGCGATCCGGCCAGCATGGTGTCGCACAGGTCGCGCAGCAGCGTGACCTGTTGTTCGCGAGCAGGACCGCCTGCCGCAATGCGCTCGATGGTTTCCACACCGCGGGTCGAGCCGATGCGACAGGGCGTGCACTTGCCGCAGGACTCGATGGCACAGAACGCCATGGCCCAGCGTGCCATGCGCGCCATGTCCACGGTGTCGTCAAAGGCCACGATGCCGCCGTGACCGACCATGGCCGAGATCTTGATGTAGGCCTCGTAGTCCAGCGGCACATCCCACTGCGATTCGGGCAGCCACGCCCCCAGCGGGCCTCCCACTTGCACGGCGCGCAGCGGCCGACCCGAACGGGCGCCGCCCCCGAAGTCGTAGAGCAACTCGCGCAGGGTCACGCCGAAGGCTTTTTCCACCAGGCCGCCTTGCGCAATGTTGCCGGCCAGCTGAAAGGGCAGCGTCCCGTGCGAGCGGCCCATGCCGAAATCACGATAGTGCTGGGCGCCACGGGCCAGGATGATGGGCACGGAGGCCAGCGAAATCACGTTGTTGATGACCGTCGGCTTGCCGAACAGCCCGGAGATGGCAGGCAAGGGCGGCTTGGCTCGCACCACGCCGCGCTTGCCCTCGATGCTTTCGAGCAACGATGTCTCTTCCCCACAGATATAGGCGCCGGCACCCACGCGGATCTCGAGATCGAAGTTGTGGCCGCTGCCCTGAATGTCGGCACCGAGCCAGCCCGCGGCGCGGGCCGCGTCGATGGCGTATTGCATCGTCTGGATCGCCTGCGGATATTCCGAGCGGATGTAGAGGTAGCCATCGCTCGCACCCACGGCCAGGCCGGCGATGGTCATGCCTTCGATCAAGGTACAGGGGTCGCCCTCCATCAGCAGGCGATCGGAGAACGTGCCCGAGTCGCCTTCGTCGGCGTTGCACACGATGTACTTCTGCGCAGCCGGTGTGGTGGCAACCGTCTTCCATTTGATGCCGGTGGGGAAGGCCGCGCCGCCCCGACCGCGCAGGCCCGATTGCGTGACGGTCTCGACAATGTCGTCGGGCGCCATGGCCAGCGCCTGTTTCAGGCCTTCGAAGCCACCGTGTGCCACGTAGTCGGCGATCGATCGCGGATCGATGATGCCTACCCGCGCAAACGTCAATCGTTCCTGGCGTGCCAGATAGGGGATGGCCTGGGTCAGGCCGTGGCCCAGTGCGTGGCTGCCACCGGTCAGGCAGCCGGCATCGAGCAGGCTGTCGATATCGTCGGCCTGCACCGGTCCGTAGGCGACACGCCCGACGTCGGTCTGGACCTCGATCAGCGGTTCGAGCCACAGCATGCCGTGAGACCCGTTGCGGATGATGTTCAGCGCGATGCCGCGTTGGGCGGCTGCCTGCTCCAGCGCGGCGGCGACATCGTCGGCGCCGACGGCCAGCGCGGCGGCGTCACAGGGGACGTAGACCGTGGTCGTCATGCGTGGGCATCCTCGATTCGGGCGATGAGCTGGTCCAGCCGCTCGGGGGTGACCCGAGCATAAGGGCGAGCATCGATCATCATGGCTGGCGACTGGGCGCACAGGCCCAGGCAGTACACGGGGGCCAGCGCGATGTGGCCGTCAGCGGTGTGCGTGTTCATGCTGCAGCCAAGACGTTGTTGCGCGTGTTCGACCAGCGCATCGCTGCCCATGGCCTGGCAGGACTCCGCCTGACAGATTTCCACGACGTGACGCGCGGGGGCGCTCGCCCGAAAATGGGGATAGAAAGTGATCACA
>JBAZPE010000083.1:0-7466 GCA_041648375.1 Burkholderiaceae bacterium
CGGGAAGGGGGTGTAGCCGGGTGGGGCGTAGCCGACGGTCGCCGACGTGGCGCCGACGGTTTCGGTAATGTATTGGAGGCAGAGACGATCGAGTTCACCTGTCGTCACGCCCGCGACCACATAGGGCGCGATGAAATCGAGTACGCTTGCAGCGCCTTGGCAGGCCGCCCGCATTTTTGCGAGATCGGCGGGGTCAGTAACAATTCCCATGGGGTAACTTGAGCTAGCAGTCAAAAGAATAGTAGAATTATAGGCTTTCTTTTGAAACTCAATTCGCGCGCTATGCCAACGAAGGGTGTCGGATGCGGCTTTCATGATCATGCAGGAACACATGCAGATCATAGGGCCAGATTCGATACGGGCGTATGCGCAAGACCCAAACCCTTGGAGAATACAAGATGTCTTTAATGCGTGAAATGCTGGAAGCGGGCGTTCATTTCGGCCACCAGACCCGATACTGGAACCCCAAGATGGCTCAGTACATCTTCGGTCACCGCAACAAAATCCACATCATCAACCTCGAACAGACGGTCACCAAGTTCCAGGACGCCACGCGCGCGGTCAAGCAAATCGCTGCCCGCAACGGTAAAGTGTTGTTTGTCAGCACCAAACGTGCTGCGCGTGAAATCATCGCTGCTGAAGCTGCCCGTTGCGGCATGCCTTTCGTCGATGCGCGCTGGCTCGGCGGCATGCTGACCAACTACAAGACGGTCAAAGCCTCGATCAAGCGCCTGAAGGAAATGGAAGTCGTTGTCGCCGAAGGCGGTACCGAGCGCCTGACCAAGAAGGAAGCGCTGCTGTTCCAACGCGAACTGGACAAGCTGAACACCTCGATCGGCGGTATCAAGGATATGGGCGGTCTGCCTGATGCCCTGTTCGTCATCGACGTCGGCTACCACAAGATTGCCATCCAGGAAGCCCGCAAGCTGGGTATCCCGGTCATCGGCGTGGTGGATACGAACCACTCGCCCGACGGCATCGATTACGTCATTCCGGGTAACGACGATTCGGCCAAGGCCATCGCGCTGTACGCTCAAGGCGTGGCTGATGCGGTACTCGCAGGTCGCGAACAGAGCATGAACGGCACCGTTGACGAAATCAACGAAGGCAAGCCGGGTCAGGAAGAGTTCGTCGAAGTGCAGGACGGCCAGGCTTAAGGCACGTCTGGAGCCGGCGGGGCCCCAAACGGGCTTTGCTGGCCCCGCCTGGATCGGGGCTTAGTTCATGCCGCCGATCCAGCGCATCTTATGACATTGCGTGCCCCGCTAGACGGGGCACGGTTTTAACGATTTGGAGAAAACAATGGCTGCTATTACCGCCGCGTTGGTTAAAGAGCTTCGTGAAAAAACCGATGCTCCCATGATGGAATGCAAGAAAGCACTGACCGAAGCCGATGGCGATCTGGCCCGTGCCGAAGAAATCCTGCGAGTCAAGCTCGGCAGCAAGGCCGGCAAGGCAGCTTCGCGCGTGACGACCGAAGGTCTGATCGGCCTGTTCATCGCCGCCGACGGCAAGCAAGGCGCTGTGCTGGAAGTGAACTGCGAAACCGACTTCGTCGCCAAGAACGATGATTTCGTCAATTTCGTGAACAACGTCGCCAAATTGGCTGCCACCGAAAACCCCGCTGATGTCGCCGCCCTGAGCGCGCTGCCGCTGGCTGATGGTACGGTTGAAAGCGTGCGCGCCGGCCTGATCGGCAAGATTGGCGAGAACATGACGATTCGTCGTTTCGCCCGTTTCGAAACGGCCAACAAGCTCGCCAGCTACGTGCACGGCGGCCGTATCGGCGTGCTCGTGGAATACACGGGCGACGACGAAGTGGGCAAGGATCTGGCCATGCACATCGCTGCTGCCAAGCCGCGCGCACTGAACGCCGATGGCGTGCCCGCCGACCTGATCGCCACCGAGCGTTCGGTCGCCGAGCAGAAGGCTGCCGAATCGGGCAAGCCGGCCGAGATCGTCTCCAAGATGGTTGAAGGTGCCGTGTCCAAGTACCTGAAGGAAGTGGCGCTGGTGTCGCAGCCGTTCGTCAAGAACGACAAGCAGACCATCGAACAAATGCTCAAGGAAAAGGGCGCAACGGTGCAACAGTTCGCGCTGTTCATCGTGGGCGAAGGCTTCGAGAAGAAGTCGACCGACTTCGCTGCCGAAGTCGCCGCTGCCGCCGCTGGCCTCGCATAAGTAGTGCATTACCCCGGGCCGGCGTCAGGCAGTGGCCTGCGCCGGCCTATTTCTTGTCTTACACTTTCGTCGGAATGTACTGAGGATAAAACCTATGGTCAAAGCATATAAACGGGTCCTTCTCAAACTCTCCGGCGAGGCGCTGATGGGCGATGATGCGTTCGGCATCAATCGCAGCACCATCGTGCGCATGACCGAAGAAGTCGCAGAAGTCGCCGCATTGGGCATCGAGCTGGCCATCGTCATTGGCGGTGGCAACATCTTTCGTGGCGTCGCGCCCGGCGCCCAGGGCATGGATCGCGCCACGGCCGATTACATGGGCATGATGGCCACCATCATGAACGCACTTGCGCTGCAGGATGCGCTAAAGCACCGCGGCATCGACAGTCGCGTGCAGTCAGCCCTGAATATCGAGCAGGTCGTCGAACCCTACATCCGTCCCAAGGCATTGCGCTACCTCGAGGAAGGTCGCGTCGTGATCTTTGCCGCAGGAACGGGCAATCCCTTTTTCACCACCGATACGGCAGCCGCCTTGCGCGGCGCCGAGATTGGCGCCGAAATCGTGTTGAAGGCCACCAAGGTCGACGGTATTTACAGCGCGGATCCCAACAAGGATCCCGATGCCACGCGTTATACGCGCATCAGCTTCGACGAAGTCATCAGTCGCAGGCTCGAAGTCATGGATGCCACGGCCTTCGCCCTGTGTCGTGACCAGAAACTCCCGATCAAGGTGTTTTCGATCAACAAGCACGGTGCGCTCAAGCGCGCGGTGCTTGGCGAGGACGAAGGCACCTTGGTACACGTATAGCCCTGAGAGGAACCCAGTATGAGTGTTTCAGACATCAAAAAATCGACCGACACACGCATGAGCAAGTCTTTGGAGACGCTCAAGGTCAATCTTTCCAAGATTCGCACGGGTCGCGCCCACGCCGGCATCCTGGATCATGTGCATGTCGAATACTACGGTTCGCCCGTGCCGCTTAGCCAGGTCGCCAACCTGAACCTGGCCGATGCCCGTACCGTTACCGTGCAGCCCTACGAGAAGCAGATGGCCGGCGCAATCGAGCGCGCGATTCGGGAGTCCGACCTTGGATTAAACCCGATCTCCATGGGTGAGACCATTCGCGTACCCATGCCTGCCTTGACCGAAGAGCGCCGTCGTGATTTGACCAAAGTGGTGCGTACCGAAGGTGAGGACGCCAAGATCGCCATTCGCAACTTGCGCCGTGAAGCCAACGAAAGCCTGAAGAAGCTGGTCAAGGACAAGGACATTTCCGAAGACGACGAACGTCGTGCGCAGGACGATGTACAGAAGCTGACTGACCGCTGCGTTGCCGATATCGATAAGATGGTTACCCAGAAAGAAGCCGAAATCATGACGGTGTAGGGCAGGGGATTCATGTCGAGTTCCACTCAGGCTGTCCCGGCCACGTCAAAAGCCCCGCGTCATGTTGCCATCATCATGGATGGCAATGGCCGCTGGGCCACCCGACGCATGCTCCCTCGCACGATGGGGCACTCCAAAGGCGTGCAGAATGTCCGCGACGTGGCGCGCGCCTGCGTGCAGCACGGCATCGAATATCTCACGCTGTTTGCGTTCAGCTCCGAGAACTGGCGCAGACCGGCAGATGAAGTCTCCCTGTTAATGAGTTTGTTCGTCAAGGCGCTCGAGCGCGAAGTGGCGACGCTGGATAAACAGGGCGTGCGCCTGCGCGTAGTCGGCGATCTGTCGCCGTTTGAACCCAGGCTTCAGGATCTGATCCGCCAGGCCGAAGCGCGTACGGCACAAAACACCCGATTGCACATGACCATTGCCGCCAATTATGGCGGGCGATGGGACGTGCTTGCGGCCATGAAGGGAATGCTCAAGGCCCATCCTGAGCTGGCCACATCGCCGGATCGCATCGACGAGTCGGCTCTGACCCCGCATCTGAGCATGGCTTGGGCGCCCGAGCCTGACTTGTTCATTCGCACGGGCGGCGAGCAGCGCATCTCCAATTTTCTGATTTGGCAATTAGCCTACACTGAACTGTATTTCACCGATAAGTTCTGGCCGGACTTCGGTGAACCCGAGCTGCGGGAAGCTATCGACTGGTACAGCGGTCGCGAGCGACGTTTCGGTCGAACCAGTGAACAGTTGCTTGCCTCGGTGGCAGGCGCTGCACCAAATACCTGAAGGCATCGCGCCCCATAAGGAGTTCCACATGTTGCGCCAGCGTGTCATCACCGCTGTTTTGATGCTTGTCGTGCTCGTCGGTACCCTTTGGGTCGATGCATCATGGCCTTTCCTTGGATTGTTGGCCCTGGCCTGTGGCTGTGCGGCATGGGAGTGGCTGCGGCTGACGCTGCCCTCCCAGGTGCGGCAGATCGGTGCGGCTGCCGGCGGTGTTCTGGTGTTTGCGGTGTGCGCCTGGCTCATCGGGCAGTGGACGGGGCCTGACGACATGTTCGGGCGTGGTGAGGCCGTGCGCTGGATCGACATGTCGATCTATGCCGTGGCTGCGATCTGGGTCGCGGGGGTGCTGCCCGCAGTCGTGCGAGGCGATGCGACGCGATCGGGCGAGAGCGTGCTGTGGTCGCTTTTTGCGCCGGTGGCGTTGTTGACTGCCTGGATGTCGCTTGCGCTGATGTTCCTGCTGTTCTCCGCCTGGTTCGTGATTTCCCTGCTGATTACCGTTTGGGTGGCTGACGTGGGTGCCTACTTCGTGGGTCGAGCGATCGGCAAACGCAAGCTGGCACCTCGGGTCAGCCCCGGAAAGACGCTGGAAGGCGCAATCGCCGGGATGAGCGGTGCCGTCATCTGGCTGGTGATCAGCGGATGGGTCTGGCCAGACAGTTTCGGTGCCACACTGATGCAATACTGGACACTGCCGGGCGCCGTTGTGCTTGCCGCGGTACTGGGCGCCATGTCCATTTTGGGTGATCTTTTCGAATCGCTGCTCAAACGCCGCGCCGGGAAAAAGGATTCCAGCCAACTCTTGCCCGGCCATGGCGGTGTTTTCGACCGGATCGACGCCATCGTGCCGGTTGCCGTCTGCGCGCAGGCCTTTCTGGGCATCGGTGCGGTCTGGGGGGTGGCATGACGGAAGGCCGCAGGCCCGATTACAGTCGGGTCGTCATTCTGGGTGCCACAGGCTCGGTAGGCGAGAGCACGCTGGACGTCATCAGTCAGCACCCTGATCGCTTCGGCGTCTATGCCTTATCGGCGCACTCCCGGATGGACAAGCTCGCCCAGGCGGCGCGTGCCAGCCAGGCAGCAGTCGTGGTTGTGCCCGATGATGAAGCCCGCGCGCGCTTTTGCGACGCCTGGGGGCCTGTGACCTCGTCCATTCCCGATATTCGCGTCGGCGCGCAAGCGCTGGCCGATACGGCCGCCGACACGCAGGCCGATGTGGTCATGGCTGCGATTGTCGGTGCTGCCGGCTTGCCCGCTGCACTGTCGGCAGCCCGCGCGGGCAAGCGCGTGCTGCTCGCCAATAAAGAGGCGCTGGTTGCCGCCGGTTCACTGTTCATGAGTGCCATTCGTGAGAGCGGGGCCGAGTTGTTGCCCATCGACAGCGAACACAACGCCATTTTTCAGTGCCTGCCCCATGCCGCCCGAGCCGCAGCCCCCAGCGCCCCGTCGCCCGGTGTGCAGAAGCTGGTGCTGACGGCATCAGGCGGGCCTTTTCGAGAAACACCGACTGCCGCGCTGCATGCCGTGACGCCGGAGCAGGCCTGCGCGCACCCGACCTGGTCCATGGGTCGAAAGATATCGGTAGATTCTGCAACCATGCTCAACAAGGGCCTGGAGGTGATCGAGGCGCACTGGCTGTTTGCCATGCCGGCCGACCGGATCGAAGTGCTTATCCACCCGCAAAGCGTGGTGCATTCGATGGTGACGTACGACGACGGGTCGGTGTTGGCGCAACTGGGCGCGCCCGATATGCGCACGCCCATCGCCTATGGCCTGGGCTTTCCCGATCGCATTACCAGCGGTGTGGGCATGCTGGATCTGGCCAAGGTGGGGCGGCTGGATTTCGAGACGCCCGATCTGGCCCGGTTTCCGTGTCTGGGATTGTCGTTTGACGCCTTGCGGGCGGGGCAGGGTGCCTGCATCGTCCTGAATGCGGCCAACGAAGTGGCAGTGGATGCGTTCCTGAATGGGCGCCTTCGGTACACCGCCATTGCATCGGTGATCGACGCTGCGCTGGACTGGCATGCCGGCCAACCGACGCAAGATTTTTCGACCCTGGACGATGTGCTGGCGCTGGATGCGCTGGCACGGATCCGGGCTACGGCAATCGGCATGGCCGATGCCGCCTGATCGCAAGCGGAGCCTTCCATGGTCCTGACAATTATTGCCTTCCTGGTTGCACTGGGGATCCTGATTACGATTCACGAACTCGGCCATTACAGCGTGGCACGGTGGTGCGGCGTGCGGGTACTGCGCTTTTCGGTAGGATTTGGTCGGGTCATCTATCAACGCACCGATCGTCATGGCACCGAGTGGGCGCTATCGATGTTACCGCTGGGCGGTTACGTCAAGATGCAGGACGATCCGCCAGCCAACGCCACGGCCCAGCAGGCGGCCGAGTCGTTCAATGCCAAACCCGTGGGCCAGCGTTTCGCGATTGTTGCCGCCGGTCCGATTTTCAATCTTGTGCTCGCCGTTGCGCTGTATGCCGGGTTGAATATGGTGGGTACCGAAGAGCCCGCCGCACGCCTGGCACAACCGGCAGTGGGCACACCTGCCGCCAGCGCAGGGATCCAGGCCGGAGACAGGCTCAGTGCCGTCGACGGTCAGGCCGTGGCATCGTGGAACGATGCGCGGTGGCGCCTGCTCGACGTGGCGACGCAGGGCGGCAGTGCCCAGCTCACCCTGACACGCAATGGTCGGGAAGTGCCGGCGCAGCTCGCGCTGCCAGCGGGTGGTGCCGATGATCCGGCTGTCGATCCCCTGGCCGCATCGGGTCTGGCGCTGTCGTTGCCCACGCCGACGGTGCGCGCCGTAGTAGCGGGTTCTGCAGGAGAACATGATGGCATGCGCCAGGGCGATGTCGTGGTGCGGGTTCAGGACGTGGATGCGCCCGATACACGCACACTGATCGACATCATTCAGGCCCACGGGGGGCAGGCGATTGCGCTGACGGTGCTGCGCGATGGCGCACAGGTGCCGCTGACTGTCACGCCGCGCACCGAGACTGTCGATGGTCGTGCGATCGGTCGTCTGGGCGTGCAGCTCGGTGGCGAAATCGAACGGGTGGTGGTCAGCTACGGGCCCGGGCAGAGCATCGTCAAAGGGG
>JBAZPE010000084.1:0-7440 GCA_041648375.1 Burkholderiaceae bacterium
TGCCGGCTCGGCGATGCGCACACCACCGACGGCGTTGACGAAGACGTCCTGATCGTAGGTGCTCAGCCCGGCGTGGCGATGCAGGACCGCCAGCAGCATCGCCAGCCGGTTGCCTTCGACGCCAACAGTCAAGCGACGCGGATTGGGGGCATGCGTGGCATCGACCAGCGCCTGAATCTCGACCAGCAAGGGACGCGAGCCCTCCTGTGTCGCCATGACGCATGACCCGGCCACCTGGCGGTCGTGCTGTGACAGGAAGAGCGCCGACGGATTGGCCACACCACGCAAGCCACGATCGGTCATGGCGAACACACCTAGCTCGTTGACCGCGCCGAACCGGTTCTTGAACGCACGCACCAGCCTGAACGACGAGTGGGTGTCGCCCTCGAAATACAGCACGGTGTCGACGATGTGTTCCAGCACGCGCGGGCCCGCCAGCGTGCCGTCCTTGGTGACATGGCCGATCATCACGATCGTCGTGCCCGTCTGTTTGGCCAGTCGTGTCAGCTGCGCCGCACACTCGCGCACCTGCGAGACCGATCCAGGCGCCGCGGTGAGCTGACTGCTGTAGAGGGTCTGAATGGAATCGACGACGGCGACCTTGGGGCGTGTCTGCGTCAGCGCGGTTTGTATGGACTCGAGCCGGATTTCCGCCAGCAGATCAATGCCTTCACCCGAGACGCCGAGCCGCCGGGCACGCAGCGCCACCTGATCGGCCGATTCTTCACCGGTCACATACAGGACCGAGGTTCTCTCGGACAAGGAGGCCAGGGCCTGCAGGAGCAAGGTCGACTTGCCGATGCCGGGATCCCCGCCTATGAGCACCACAGCGCCGGCCACCAGACCACCGCCGAGCACCCGATCAAACTCGTCCAGCCCGGTGGGCAGACGCGGGGTATCGACTGCTTCGATATCCGACAGTTTGCGGATGGGCGACGTACCGGCTAACGGCGCGTAGCGATGGGCAGCCGCCTGGCCGGCCGCAGCCGGCGACTCTACCGTCTCTTCGAGCGTGTTCCAGGCCGAGCACTGCGGGCACTGACCCTGCCACTTGGGGGTCGTGCCCCCGCATTCGGTGCAGACATAAACCGTACGAACCTTGGCCATCTGTCGTTATGCCCTGCCACCGAGACTGCCACCACCATCGACACCGAGCACCTGGCCGGTAATGAACCCGGCATCATCGGACAACAGGAACGCAACCGCCGCCGCCACATCCGCAGGCGTGCCCAGGCGCCGCATGGGTACCGTGGAGAGCACACGCTTTTCGGCATCGCTGCCGACGGGGTGGGTATGGCGAAACAGCTCGGTTTCAATGGGGCCAGGCGCGACGGCGTTGACAGTGATGTTGTAGTCGGCCAATTCGAGCGCCCAGGCATTGGTCAGCCCGACCAGTGCACTTTTTGCGGCGGCGTAGCTGCTGCGCGAATAGCCGCCGTGAATCGCCCGACTGCTGATATTGACGATACGGCCCTCCCGCCTGGCTTTCATCGACTCGATGAAAGCCTGCGTCGTCTGCACGGCAACGCGCACGTTCAGATCGAGCACGTTGTAGAGCGATGCCAGGCTGATCTCGCCCAGGGGTTCGGGCAGTACCAGCCCGACATTGTTGACGATGGCATCGACCGGAAAGCGATCGCGGATCTCATGCAGCACGTCTTCCGTGCGGCCGGCGTCGAGCAGATCGCAGGCATATAGATAGCCCGGGAAATCCAGGTCGGTGGTGTTGCGGGCGATGCCCACGACATGACAGCCCTGGTCTGCCAACTTGCGGGTCAAGGCCCAGCCTATGCCCCGGGTCGCGCCGGTGATCAACACACATTTGTTTTTCATCAGTGTTCCCCTGGGTGTGCCTGCGTGAGTCGTGCGATGAGAAGGGTGGCGTACATGTCAGTCGACGGTCTGGCGCGGCACGCGGGGTGCCACGGCACAAAGCAATTCATAACCTATGGTGTCGCTATATCGGGCAACATCATCGACCGCCGGGCCGTCCTGACCGAACAGCACCACGGGTGCGCCCACGTCGACCTCGGGCATGTGCGTGAGGTCGACCATGAGCATATCCATGGACACCCGACCCACCAGACGCGTATAGCGCCCGGCTACCTTCACGGGCGTGCCGTCCTCGGCATGACGGGGATAGCCGTCGGCATAGCCGCAGGCAACCACGCCGACCCGCATGGCACCTTGGGCGCTGAAGCGACCGCCATAGCCCACACGGTCGCCTGCTCTCAATTGCTGCACGCCGATCACCCGCGAACGCAGCGTCATGGCGGGCAACATGCCGAGCTCGGCAGCGGACAGATCGTCAAACGGCGTTGCGCCATACAGGCAGATGCCGGGGCGCACCCAGGACGCCTGATCGGGCTGACTGAGCGCGAGGTCGGCAAAGCGCAGCGTGGCCGCCGAGTTGCACACGCTTACCGGCCCGGGCAGGCCCTGCACGGTGGCGTTGAATATGGACATCTGCTGTGTGACACCCTCGGGGCCGTCGGCCGTGGCGAAATGGGTCATCTTCCCGACATGGCCCAGGATGTTGCGCTGCTGCAGCTGTTGGGCCGCAGCATAGGCTGCCCTGTAGGCATCAGGCAAAAAGCCCAGGCGATTCATGCCGCTGTTGAGTTTGACGAAGGCATCGATGCGGCGTGAGACGTGCGCATTGGCCAGCATGTCGAGTTGCGCCTGGCAGTGAATGGATGTGGTGAGATGGTAGCGGTCGAGCAATTCGATGTCGGCCGGGTCGAAGAAACCTTCGAGCATGAGAATCGGACCGCCCCACCCTGCTTCACGCGCGCGGATCGCTTCGGCAAAATCCAGCATGGCCAGGCCCTGGGCTTCGGAGAACGCTCTGACGGCAAGCTCGATGCCGTGCCCATAGGCATCGGCCTTGATGACCGCCCAGATGAATGGCGGGCGCAACGACGCATGCACGCGCGCCTGATCCTGGGCCACCGCCGTCAGATGGCGGCGTACGACAGCAAGATTATGCGTGAGTGCTCGTGCAGAAAGCGAAAGAGATATGGGACGCGGCATGAGAGACTTTCCTATCGGTGGTAGTCTAACCCGAGTACCCACGCCACGGGGGTGCCAGAGGCGGCCTAAAATAGCCGCATTGTGTGGGCGCCGTGCGCATCTGAAACGAAATATGGCCGTTGATCACTACGAGAACTTTCCGGTTGCCTCCCTCCTTCTGCCGCGCCATCTCAAGCGCGCCGTTCGCGATATCTATCGATTCGCGCGCAGCGCCGACGATCTTGCCGACGAAGGCGAGTTCTCCAATGCCACCCGGCTGGCCAACCTGGGCGCCTATCGCACCGAGCTCTACCGCATCGGGTCCGAGCCGATCGCCCCATTCGGACCTGCCAACCCAGGTCTGGCGAACGTGTTTGCGCCGCTTGCGCACACCATTTCGACACATCAGTTGCCGATCACGCCCTTTTTCGATCTGCTCTCGGCGTTCGAACAGGACGTGATTCAGAAGCGATATTCGGATTACGACAGCCTGCTGGACTATTGCAGCCACTCTGCGAACCCGGTGGGTCGGCTCATGCTGCATCTGCATCAGGCAGCCACACCTTCGAACATCGAGCGTTCGGATGCGATCTGCACGGCGCTTCAGCTGACCAACATGTGGCAGGACGTGCAGAACGACTGGCGCCGCGGTCGTGTCTATATCCCGCAGGAAGACCTGGATCGATTCGAAGTCACCGAGCTCGATATGCAGGCGCGCACCTTGTCGGAACGGTGGTCCGCGCTCATGGCCTTCGAGATCGAACGCACGCGCGCACTGCTAAACTTTGGGGCGCCGCTGGCACGCGCCCTTCCGGGACGTGTCGGCTTTGAACTACGATTGGTCGTCGAAGGTGCGCGGCGCATTCTCCAACGAATCGAAGCAAACCAATACGATGTTTTCATGAACCGGCCCACCTTGGCCAAAAGCGACTGGGCCCTCATGCTCTGGCGCGCCACTGTTTCTTATGACACCTGACGAATACTGCCAGGAAAAAGCAGCCAAAAGCGGCTCCAGTTTCTACTACTCCTTCCTGTTTCTGCCTCCCGAGCGCCGGCGTGCCATTACGGCACTGTATGCCTTTTGCCGCGAGGTGGACGATGTGGTGGACGAGTGCACCGACCCTTCGGTGGCACGGATCAAGCTCGCCTGGTGGCGCACCCAGGTGGATCAACTGTTTGCCGGTAAAACCGACCACCCTGTGATGCAGGCACTGGCTCCCCATTTGCAGACCTGTGACATCACCGCGTCGCGCCTGCATGCCGTGATCGACGGTATGGAAATGGACCTGGACCAGACCCGCTACCTGGATTGGCCCGGCCTGCGAACCTATTGCTGGCACGCTGCGGGCGTGGTGGGAGAGCTCTCTGCAGGGGTATTTGGCTACACCGATCCACAAACACTGAAGTACGCAGAGAAGCTTGGCCTGGCATTCCAGATGACCAATATCATTCGGGACATCGGAGACGACGCGCGACGCGGTCGCATCTATCTGCCAGTCAACGACATGCAGCAGTTCGAGGTCAAGGCCTCCGACATTCTGAACGGCGCCTACTCCGAGCGATTCACCGCCCTCATGCGTTTCGAAACAGCCCGCACACGCGAGCTGTACAAGGAAGCCATGGCCTTGCTGCCGGAGCAGGATCGCCGCGCGCAACGCCCGGGTCTCATGATGGCGGCCATTTATCACGCGCTGCTCGATGAAATCGAACGCGATCAATGGCAGGTGCTGCACCAGCGCATCTCGCTGACACCGGTGCGCAAGCTGTGGCTGGCGTGGAAAGTGTGGGTAGGAGGCGGACGTTCATTGGTGCGCAGGTTGTCGCGATGAAAATTGCAGTGGTAGGGGCAGGATGGGCGGGCCTGGCGGCCGCCGTCGACTTGAAGGCCACCGGTCACGATGTCACGGTCTTCGAGGCCGCACACACACCGGGTGGTCGAGCGCGTCGCGTGGTTCGCGCGTCCACGCAGGATGCGATGGACAACGGCCAGCATATTCTGTTGGGTGCCTATACCGAAACGCTGGACCTGATGCGCAGACTCGGGCGCGACATCGATCGATTGCTGTGGCGCCTACCGCTGCAGTGGGGCAGTCTGGATGGCGCGGTTTCGCTGCGTGCACCGCGCTGGCCAGCGCCCTGGCACGCCATCTGGGCGCTGTTGAGCGCTCGCGGCCTGAGCGTCGGCGATCGCGTGGCGGCAGCAAGGCTGATTGCTGCCATCCGACGCGAGCCTACCCCCGACGCTGGTGGCGCACTGGCACCCACGGTGGCGCAATGGCTGGTCAGTCACAAGCAACCCGCCAGCCTGGTGCAGGCGCTGTGGGCACCCCTTTGTCTGGCGGCGCTGAACACCCCGATTGCCTCGGCCTGCGCTGGCATGTACGCGCGCGTGCTGAAGGACAGTCTGACACGGGACGCCCAGGCCAGCGACATCCTGCTGCCGCGCACCGATCTGTCCGATCTCTGGGCCGACGCAGCGGCACGTGAGGTCAGAACCCGCTATGGCACCACGATTCGTTCGCTCAGTTGGGGCGAGGACACGGTCGTGCTGAACGGCGAGGCCTTCGATGCGGCCATTCTTGCGATTCCGCCAGGATCAGTCGCCCGTCTGATTGCTCCTTATGCCGTCACGCCGGCGGGCGCCAGCCTGCTGACGCAGTTGCGCAATTTCACCTTTCTACCCATCGCTACGTTGCTGCTCAGGCTGGCCCAACCCTATCGGTTGCCGATGCCGATGATGATGATGCGGGAACGCCCTGAACAAGGGCACGACGGTCAGTGGGTGTTTGATCGCGCACGCATTACCGGGCGCACCGAACAGGGTGAGTTGACCGTGGTGGCCAGTGCTGCCGAGGCGCTCATCGAACGAGATCGCGAGAAGATCATCGCCGACCTCACGGCACAGGTGCGCAGCCAGGTTCCTGTCAGCGCGCCCTTGCCCGAGGTCACGCTGTCTGAACTGTTCATTGAGAAAAAGGCGACGTTTGCGGCCGTGCGTGCGCTATCGCGGCCCGGCAATCGCACGCCGTGGTCGCGCCTGGCACTGGCGGGTGACTGGACCGACACCGGCTACCCAGGCGTGCTGGAAGGCGCAGTGCGCAGCGGGCGTCTGGCGGCCGAGTTGTTCCGCGTGCGCCGCGGTATCTGAGTCAGATCAGATTACGCAAGGGCTGACCGGCACCGAGCCGCGCCAGGTTATCCATGAAACACACCACCGTGGCATCGATGGCTTCGGGCGACCAGCCAGCCACGTGTGGCGTCAGCACGAGATTCGGGCAGTCGAACAACACCGTCGGTGCTGCGGGTTCACTTTCATACACGTCCAGCGCCGCACCGCCCAGCACCCCGGCCTTCAACGCATCGGCCAGCGCCTGCGTATCGACCACACTGCCTCGGGCGATGTTGACCAGGTAGCCGTTCGCGCCCAGTGCCGCAAGGACTTCGGCGTTCACCAGATGCTGCGTCTGCGGGCCACCCGGTGTAGCCACGATAAAAAAATCGGCCCACTGCGCCAACTCACGTGGCGAAGCGAAATAGGCGGCATCGCCTGCATCGGCGCGCTCACGGCGATTGTGATAGCCCACGCTCAGGTCAAAGGCACGTGCACGACGCGCGATGTGCTGACCGATGGTGCCCAGCCCCAATATGCCCAGACGCTTGCCCGAAATGCCGGGCTTGATGGGGATATCGGTGCGCCACACCCCGGCACGGGTTTGCTGATCCAGGGTCTTGATGTCTCGCACCACCGCCAGCAACAAGGCGAAGGTGTGGTCGGCCACACTTTGATCGTTGGTCCCTGCGCCGTTGGTGACGGGAATGCCGCGGGCTCGCGCGGCGTCGACATCGATGCGCTCGTACCCGGCGCCCAACGCACTGATCAGGGCCAGCTTGGGCATGGCCGCAATTTCCTCAGCCGTCAGACCGATCGAACCGATGGTGAGCAGCACATCGATGCGATCGCCGTGCTGTGCCACGGCCTGCGCCCGGCGCTCGGGCGTGGGTGCCTCGATCAACTCGGCGTAGGCAGCGATGCGTGCTGCATCCTGCGGCGCCAGAATCGTGAAAACGAGAACGACAGGTTTGAAGGCAGAGTCCATCAGGTGGCCGCGTGGGTTTCAATGTATTGACGAACCGCCTCTGCCTGACAAGGCAGCACGGTCACTCTTTGCGGCAACGATTCCAGATCGGCAAGCAGCGCGGGGGCGACGGCTGGCTGGCCGATCGCTTCCTCGATCGTTTCGGAAAATTTCGCGGGCAGCGCCGTTTCCAGCACCAACATGGGCACACCCGGTTCCACAAATTGGCGCGCCACTTTCACGCCATCGGCCGTATGCGGATCGATGATGTGACCGGTGGCCTCGAAAATGGCCTTGATCGTGGCGAGACGATCGACATGCGTGCTGACACCGGACTCGAAACCATAGCGCT
>JBAZPE010000085.1:0-7393 GCA_041648375.1 Burkholderiaceae bacterium
TGGATGCTCCAGGCCACTTAGAATGGTGAAGCCCGAAAGATTAATACATTGCTCGTTGTTGCGTTGCCAGCATCCAGCGCGCATTTCACTTGAAGATGCCCTCAAGCGCGGGTCACCCGAACTGTGGGTGCTCTGTGAACAGTGGGTGACCCGGTACTTTCCCGCTTAGGTCGCGCTTTTCTTGCGCAGGTCGTCAAGCGTCTTCTGCACACGGTCGACCACGTCTGCGCCGATGGTGGCCTTGTGCTTGTCGTACACCGGTTGCACCTTTTCGCGCATGCGAGCCTGCTCTTCGGGGGAAATCTCGTTGATCGCTACGCCTGCGGCACGAATCTTGTCTTCGGACTTGCTCGACACGGCCCGGATGGTCTTGCGCTGCACATCGCGGCCTACCACTGCGCACTCGCGCAGGGCTGCCTGTTCAGCGGGGCTATACCGATTCCAGATCGGCTTGGAAAATAGCACCAGGAACGGCGTGTACGCATGGCGGGTGACGGAGACGTACTTCTGCACTTCGTAGAACTTCGAGGTCTCGATCGTGACGAAGGGATTTTCCTGGCCATCGATGGCGTGTGTTTCAAGCGCCGAAAAAATCTCGCCGAAGGACATCGGCATGGCATTGGTGCCCATGCCTCGGAAGGTGTCCAGGAAGATGTTGTTCTGCATCACGCGCACTTTCAGCCCGCTCATATCCTCCCATTTCTTGACCGGTCGTTGGGAGTTGGTGAGGTTGCGAAAGCCGTTTTCCCAATAGCCCAGGCTGACCAGGCCGACAGCGTCCAGTTTCTCGCTGATGAACTGTCCGAACTCGCCATCGACCACCGCATCCGCCTCCTGCTCGTTGGCGAAAAGAAATGGCAGATCGAACACGCCCAGGGCGGGCACCATGCCCACCAGCGGCGAGGACGAGGTAATGACGGCCTCTTGCGTACCTGAGCGCAACGCTTGTGTTGCCTGGATATCGTCTCCCAGCGAGCTGCTCCAGTAGGCGGTGATCTTCATTTTGTTGCCGGACTTCTCCTGCACACATGTGTTGAAGGCGGCGACCCCGGATGCGACCGGATGGTCAGGGGCCAGCCCGTTGGACAGGCGGATGTTGCGTGCCTTGAAGTCGTCGGCAGCTGTGGCGGGCAAGGCGCTGCTCAGGCCCAGGGTTGCGATGACGCTTGCGAGAAATATTTTTTTCATGGATGTCTCCTCCAGAGATAAGGTGGGTTGCTTCTTACGTTGCTGCGCCGATAGCGGTCGGCAATCACGTTGCGGGGTCAAGGCGCCCCACTTTTTATGGTCAGCCCCAAGACAGCTAGCTCAGCCAGCGCATGGGAACCGTAATCAATTCAGGGAATAAAACGAACAGGAACAGCAGGACGATGTACGTCAGCAGGAAGGGGGTGACGCCCACGACCACTTTGCCCAGCGGCACCTTGGCCACGCCACTCACCACGTTGAGCACCACGCCCACGGGCGGTGTCAGCAGGCCGATACAGTTGTTCATGATGAACATCACCCCGAAGTAGACCGGGTCGATGCCTGCCATGACGACAATCGGCATGAGCACCGGTGTCAGGATAAGAATGGTCGGTGTGAGATCCAGTGCCGTACCGACCACCATGACCAGAATCATGATGACCAGCATCAACAGCTTGGGTCGATCGATCAGCGGTTCGATCAGATCGCCAAGTTCTGCCGGGATGTTCGCTGCGGTGATCAGCCAGGCCGAGACCAAAGCCGCTGCGACCAGAAACATGATGACGGAGGTGGTCTTGGCGGCGCGTAGAAAGACGCTATAGAGGTCCTTCAGTTTCAATTCACGATAGATGAACGTCCCGACGAACCAGGCATACACCGCCGCGACGACGGCTGCCTCCGTAGGGGTCACCACCCCCATGCGGATGCCACCGAGGATGATGACGGGCATGCCCAGCGCCCAGAGCGCCTGGCCTGTTGCAGCGAGCCGCTCGCGCGTCGATGTGCGGGGCAGAGGAGCGACGGTGCTGCGACGGGTCAGGAGCAGCCAGGTGCAGACCAGCGCAGCGCCCATCATCAGGCCGGGCGCGATGCCCGCCATGAACAGCCGCGAAATCGACACGTTGGCTGCCACCCCGAAGACGATGTAGGCCAGCGACGGCGGAATGACCGGCGCAATGACGCCACCCGCAGCCATCAGGCCCGCTGCGCGGGGCACGTCGTAGCCCGCCTGGCGCATCATGGGAATCAGAATGGCGGCCAATGCTGCCGTATCGGCGGCCGCCGAGCCCGAGAGGCTGGCCATGATCACCGCGGCAAAAATGGCCACGATGCCCAGGCCGCCGCGGATATGGCCGACCAGGGCGAGCGCGAAATGAATGATGCGCCTGGATAGCCCGCCCGAATTCATCATCTCGCCTGCGAGCAGGAAGAATGGAATGGCGAGCAGTGTGAAGGTGTCGGCGCCAGTGATCATGTTCTGCGCCACGATCTGTGCGTTGAACATGTCCATATGGAACATCAGCACGATGCCGCAGAACATCAGCGCAAAGGCGACGGGCACGCCGATGGCCATGGCACCCAGCAGGGAGACTACAAAGACGAGCAATGTCATTCGATACGCTCCGTCAGGGTTTGATGTTCGCCGACAAAGCGCAAGATGTCCTCGTCGCTGGTGCGACCGGCCACGATGTTGAACAGACGAATTGACGCGATGATGAATACGCCCATCCCTGTGAACAGCCCGATGCCATAGACCCAGGCCAGCGACAGCCCGGAGACGGGGGCGAACATGGTGGCGTTGATGTCAAATTGCATGACCGCGCCGCAAAAGAACACCACCGAACACAGGATGACGATGATGTTGCTTGCGCCCATGCAGATCAGGCGGCCACGACGCGAGAAGCGCTGCACCAGCGTCTCGATGCCCAGGTGGGCGTGCTCATGGAAGGCGACGACCGCACCCAGAAAGGTCAACCAGACAAAAAAGTACCGTGCCAGCTCTTCGGAAATCAGAATGCCCGAATTGAACCCGTAGCGAAGTACGACGTTGCCGAACACCATAAGCACCATGCCGAATAAAAGGAGGACCAGAACCCCCTCCAGCAGGCGATAGAACATATCGAATGCGCGTTGCATGCGTTTGTCTCCTTGTGTCATCGCACGATGCATGTCCCGTGAGATGCGGCTTTGTTGTTGTGTTGTATTTTTCTGTTGACCTGACTGGCGCGATGACGGTACTTGCGGACTCCTGATAGAGGTTTGAGCGCGCCTTAAGGAGCGTTGTTCAACAACCCACGGCGGGCCAGGTTGTTCATCAAGGCCCCCAGACCAAACGTCCATGGCTCGCACACATCCGACGTGTCGACCCAGTTGATCAGGCTGCCCAGGCTGGGTGTGGCGATGCGAACGCGATCGCCGCGTTCGTGCGTGAATCCCTTTCCTGCACCGCGTCGATCCTGGGTGGGGGAGAACATCGTGCCGAGAAACAGCACCGCACCATCGGGGTATTGGTGGCAGCGATTAAGTAGCTGGTCGGCCAGATCGCGCGGCGTGCGACTGATCGCGGCCATGGGGCTCTCGCCTTGCATGCGAAAGCCGTCTTCACCCTGAACATCGAGCGTCACCACCAGGGTGCTGACCGCATCCAGCGTGAATCGATCGTCGAACAGACGAATGAAGGGGCCGATGGCGCAAGACGCGTTGTTGTCCTTGGCCTTGCTCAGCAGCAGTGCCGAACGTCCCTCGAAATCGCGCAGATTGACGTCGTTGCCCAGCGTCGCACCGACGATCTGGCCATCGGAACGGACTGCCAGCACGATCTCGGGCTCAGGGTTGTTCCAGTCTGATCCGGGATGGATGCCGATGGCGGCGTTGCAACCCATTGATGACATGGGCTGCGCCTTGGTGAAGATTTCGGCGTCGGGACCGATGCCGACTTCAAGATATTGCGACCACATGCCCATGCCCTGCAGCAGCTTTTTGACTTCAGCGGCCTTGGCCGAACCGGCCACAATGCCACGCAGGCTGTCGCCCAGTACAGGGGCCAAGCGTGCACGGGCGGTCTGCGCCTGGCCCGCATCGCCCTTGGCCTGTTCCTCGATTACCCGTTCGAGCATGCTGTCCGCAAAAGTGACACCTGCCGCCTTGATGGCCTGCAGATCGACCGGTGCCAGCAGATGACCGGCGGTACCGTTCAGGTAGTCGTCCAGTGCGCCGATATCCGGTAGGGTCGCACGCTGTTGCGCGCAGGCGACCAGGTCGTCTCGCTCCAGGAGCGCGGACATGGTGGGGGCTATACGACTGGCGTCGCGTACCCGCCCCTCTACGACGAATACCGGGCAGGGACCTTGTTGCGCGTGCGACCAGACCCGACCCGCCAGTATGGCGTCCTGGGCGTCTTCGGGCAGGATGTCGGAGGCGGATAGAGTATGTGCAGATGGGGCAGTGGAGGGCGACATGCTCAGGCCTTTTTGCGGGTACGCGTTGGGGGTTGGGTAGCCTTGGCCTTGCGTGGCGCCGATTCGCTGCCCGTCGGACTATCCAGATGCAGGTCCAGGCGCGCTGCGGCACCCATGATGTGCGCGCGCATGGCTTCGCGCGCGCCCTGCATGTCGCGCGCGGCCACGGCATCGCGTACTGCAGTGTGCTCACGCAGCGTCAGGTCCACGATCTGTTCCAGCTCGACGCGTTCGCGCGCGATGGAAATCGTGGAGATGATTTTTTCGGCAATGAAACCCAGAAACAGCGAGTAGTACTCGTTCTGTGTGCATTGCGACAGCGCGTTGTGAAACTCGAGATCAGCGGCAATGCCGTCGTCGTTCCACTTCGTTTCTGCACCCTGCATGACTGCCAGCGCGTCGTCCAGCCGCTTCAGATCGGCCGGCGTGTGGTGCAGTGCCGCCAGACCTGCGGCTTCTACTTCCAGCGGGATGCGCAATTGAAACAGGCTGCGAAAGCTCTCCGGGTTGACGAGGTCTGCGCTGTCCAGACGGATGATCGGGCGGTTTTGCCGTCCGAGCACGAAGGCGCCCACACCTTGACGGGTATCGAGCATGCCTTCATTGCGCAGTTGGGCAATGGCTTCGCGCACGACCGAACGGCTCACGCCGAACGTCTTGGCCATCTCTGTTTCGGGCGGCAGTTTTTCACCGGGCTTGAGTCCGCCGGCGGTGATTTCCTGACCGATCTTCGCCGCAATCTGCGTGGGCAGATGGTCGACGCGCATGATGTGTCCAAACGGGGCCATGTTGAGAGTCCGTGTATCAGTTAAGTGCGAGTTGGCATCTGGGGTTGAGGCGCAGGCTCGGATCCAGTGCACGCTTGATGGCGGTGAGTGCCTGGCGTTGGGCGGGTCCCAGGCGCGCTTCGAATTCCTCGCGCTTGAGGCGCCCGATGCCGTGCTCGGCGCTGATGCTGCCTTTGAATTCATCGATGACTGCATTGATCATGTGTTTGGCGCTGGCGATGATCTGAACGCGTTCGTCAACGGGGGTGCCCACGGCAGGCAGGACGTTGATATGGATATTGCCGTCGCCGACATGGCCATACGAGAGCGTCAGGCACGCGGGAAAGGCCGCGCGCAATTGCGTTTGCGCCTGGTGCACGAAATCGGCCAGTCGCGACAAGGACACCGAGACGTCCGTTCGCAGATGCGTGCCACGCATGGCCTGACCTTCGATCATGCCTTCACGAATTTTCCAGAAGACGTCGGCTTGTGATCGGGACGAGGCCAGCACGCCGTCCTTGAGCAGCCCGTCGGCCATGACGTTTTCCAGAAAGGTCTCCAGCAGCGCCTTGATATCGACCAGGCCCGAGCCCGAGACTTCCATCAGCACATAGGCGGGATAGTCAGGCGCCATGGGCAGGGTCAGGTCGGCCACCGCGTCCTGCGCCAGCGCGAATGCCTCGGGCGGCATGAACTCGAACGCTGTCATGAGGTCGCAGCAATCACGCCGGGCCCGACGGTACAGGGCAATCGCATCCTGCAGCGAGGCCACGCCGAGCAACGCGGTTTCAACCTGTTCGGCACGTGGATGGAGTTTGAGCGCGACGGCCGTGACGATACCCAGTGTGCCTTCGGCGCCGATGAACAGTTGCTTCAGGTCCAGGCCCCGATTGTCTTTGCGCAAGGTGCCGAGCAGGTCGAGTATTTCGCCGTTGGCCATGACCACTTCCAGTCCCAGCACCTGCTCGCGCGCCATGCCATAGCGCAACACATTGATGCCGCCCGCATTGGTGCTGACATTGCCGCCAATCTGGCAACTCCCTTCCGCTCCGAGCGAGAGGGGGAACAACATACCTTGTGCTTCGGCGGCTTCCTGAACGGTTTGCAGGATGCAACCCGCTTCCACCACCGCTGAAAAATCGTCGGGATCGACCGCACGAATGCGGTTCATGCGTTCCAGCGTGAGCACGACCTGGGTCGTCGGATCGTCGGGCGTGGCGCCCAGCACCAGACCGGTATTGCCGCCCTGGGTGACGATGGCCAGCCCCAGCTCGGCACAGACTTGCACCGTGCGTGACACGGCGGCCGTGCTGTCGGGCCGAAGAACGGCGACGGCGTCGGTGGTGACATCGCCGTGCCAGTCACGGCAATAGCGCCGTACATCACTCGCGTCGGTGATGACAGATGACGATCCCAGCGCCTGAACCAGTTGCTGCTGTGCAGTCTGGTTCGCGCCGACGGTGTCGTGCAGCGGCATGCCATGTCTCCTCATACGACCGCTTTTATTTTATGTAGTCCGGCTGTCTGACAACCTTATAATATGTCATCCTACTACAAAAAACCGAATGGGAGACAGAGATGACTCATGCAGATAAACCCGCACCCAAGCGGCTGCGATCGCTGGATTGGTTCCAGAACCCGGACCACATCGACCTGGCAGCGCTGTATCTGGAAAGGTTCATGAATTACGGACTCACCCCCGAGGAGCTGTGCTCCGGCAAGCCCATCATCGGGATTGCGCAAAGCGGAAGTGATCTGTCGCCTTGCAACCGTGTGCATTTGGAGCTGGTCAAGCGGGTGCGCGACGGTGTGCGTGACGCGGGTGGCATTCCGATCGAGTTTCCGACGCATCCCATTTTCGAGAACTGTCGGCGGCCAACTGCCGCGCTGGATCGCAACCTGGCCTACCTGGGATTGGTCGAGATTCTGTATGGTTACCCGTTGGACGGCGTGGTGCTCACCACCGGTTGCGACAAGACCACACCATCGGCACTGATGGCGGCCTCCACCGTGGACATTCCCGCGATCGTGCTGTCTGGCGGCCCGATGCTGGACGGTTGGCACGAGGGTGAGCGGGTCGGCTCAGGCACCGTCATCTGGCGCTTGCGCCGCCAATTGGCGGCCGGTGAGATCGATGAAGCAACGTTCTTGCAGACGGCGCTGGATTCCGCGCCCTCTGTTGGACATTGCAATACGATG
>JBAZPE010000086.1:0-7364 GCA_041648375.1 Burkholderiaceae bacterium
CGTCCGGTCCTCGAGGCCGCCTGCCGACCGCTTGCATGCACGATCGGATACGAGCGCAGGATCGAGAGAATCTCGGTCATGTCCTCTTCATTGCGGGCGCCGCCCGGCGGCGCGACGTCCGCGGGCGATGCCCAGGAACTCGTGTTGACGGTTGTCTTGAGAAATCGCTACAACGCCCCGCAGCCCTGGCCCTCACTCAGCCTTGAACTCAAGGATCTTGCCGACCGTGTGGTGGTGCGCAAGACACTGGGCCCGGGCGATTACTTACCTGCCGATGTGGCTGCACAGCCGTTCGGTGCAAATGTGGAACGTCGTCTGACGGTGCCGATCTCTGTGCGAAATGTGCAGGTGAATGGCTATCAGATCGACAAGTTTTTTCCCTGACGGATATTGGAGGCGCGATGACGAATTCAGTTTTGATATGCGGTTCTGTGGCGTTCGACACCATTGCGGTGTTTGAAGGACGTTTCAAGGATCATTTCCTCGCAGATAAGCTGCATGCCATCAGCGTGTCGTTTCTCGTGCCTTCCATGCGACGCGATTTCGGGGGTTGCGCCGGCAACATTGCCTACGGCATGAGTCTGTTGGGCGGTCGCCCCATTCCCGTGGCAACCGTCGGCGAGGACGCGGGTGACTATATCGATCGTCTGAAGTCATGCGGCATCGACGTTTCGCGTATTCGTGTGGTGAAGGACACCCTGACGGCACAGTGCTACATCACGACCGACCAGGACAACAATCAGATCACGGCATTTCATCCTGGTGCGATGGCGTTCTCCGCCGAGAACGATCTGACCGGCAGCCAGGCGCGCTGGGCGATCGTGGCTCCTGATTCCAAGGACGGCATGTTTGCGCACGCCACCAAGTTGCATGCTGCCGGCATCCCGTTCGTGTTCGATCTCGGGCAGGCCATGCCGCTGTTCGATGGCGACGATATGGCCCGCATGCTCAAGCTTGCCAGCGCGTTGACCGTCAATGACTACGAGGCGGGGGTGGTAGAGAGCCGGATGGGGAAATCCATCGAGCAAATCGCACGGAATTTGAAAGCGGTTGTTGTTACGCGTGGGGCTGAAGGCGCCACGCTTTACGAGAACGGCAAGCAGTTTCCGATCGCTGCCGTGGTTCCAGGTGAAGTGGTTGACCCCACCGGATGTGGCGATGCGCACCGGGCTGGTCTGCTCTTCGGGCTGACGCAGGGCTGGAGTTGGCTCGACAGCTGCAAGCTGGGCAATTTGATGGGCGCACTGAAGATCGCTCACCAGGGGCCGCAGGGTTGTACCTTGTCGCGCATGGAAATTGCGGCGCAATTGCAGGCTGCTTACTCGCTAACTTTGCCACAGGCCTGAAAGATACGTTGCAGCCGGTTTCGCATGCCTTACATTTGTTCTGGTTTGTCTAGGTATCATCCATAATAGCCACCACGTGCTTGCGTCATGCCATTGTTGACATAGCCTTGCGCGTTTATTCGATCAGGATGCTACCCAGCGCCGATCTTTGGAGATCATTCATGAACGCAGTCAAACAAAACACCAGCTCCGGCATGCGCCGGATTCGTTTCATGGCCGCTGGTGCAGCCATCAGCGCGGTCGCTGTGCTCGCGGGCTGCGCCAATCCCAGTGCCTCCAGCAGCGTCTATTCGTATGGTCAGGCCCAGCGCGAGCAAATCGTGCGTTCGGGCACCGTGACGGCCGTTCGTCCGATCGTGATCCAGAAGGATGGCTCCAGCGGCGCTGGCGTGCTGGCAGGTGGTGCGCTGGGTGGTGTGGCGGGTAATGCAGTCGGCGGCGGTACGGGTCGTGCCATCGCCACCGTGGGCGGTGCCATCCTGGGCGCGCTGGCGGGCAACGCCGTCGAGAACCGTGTGGGTCGTTCTTCCGGTCTGGAAGTCACGGTTCGCCTCGATAACGGCGAGACGCGCGTCGTTGCACAGGAAGCCGATATGCCTTTGTCGGTCGGTCAGCGTGTTCAGGTCATCAGCGGCGCAGGCCCCACGCGCGTCGCCCCCATGTAATACCGCGTGGCGGCATGGCCGGGCGTTTATGCCCGGTCAGGTCACCCACGCCGCGCAGCATCGGTCAACGCACCCTTTTCGGGTGCTTTTTTATTGCCGGTGACCAGGCGAGGTCGCCCGCTCATGGGCGTGTTGCAGTGCACAAAAGGTATATTGCAGTGCTGCAATAAACAGCAACCGCGACTGACATGTTTATAGTCGCTTGTTGTGATTTTGCAATATGTAAGCAAGCCCAATATTTTTTAAGTGCATTTTAAGTTTGGCTCCTTGATAATCCCGCTCCACGCCCCTCTGTAGGGCGGATTGCAGTGCACGCGAGGCGTCGCTCATCATGGATACTCAAGAAGTCCTTCACGATCGTATCGGCCACATTGTGGAATCGATTGTTTTGAAGAAAGTTGCGCCCGATACGCAGCTGATCGCAACAGGTCTGGTCGACTCCTTGTCGGCCGTAGACATTACGCTGGCGGTTGAAGCCGAGTTTGGCTGCAGTATTCCCGCTCCTGAAATTGCCGAGCATTTGCAGTCCGTGCGTACGTTGGCGGCCTATGTTGCTTCGCAACGTTAATTCGCGACTGCTTTCGCACATCGCGGCGCTGGCCACCGCGCTCGGCGTGTCGGCAGGGGCCTACTGGCTTGCCAAGAACGCCTTTCAAAATCTGCCGCTGCCGCTGGTGGCCACCACGGGGCAGGGCGCCAATTATCTGCCCAACCTGGGCCCCGACTGGGGTACGCAGAACGTCAACCTGGTGAGGTTGGGTAATGCGCTTGCCGATGGCACGCTCGTGGTGCTGGGGTCGTCCGAACTGTCCAGCCACGACCTGCGTTTCGTACCCTACCGGCTGTTCCCCGACGAGTTGAAAGTGCCGACGCTGGCGTACGGGCATGCGATGTTCCAGTCGTATGGCATGACCAGTGTGCTGGAGTCGGTGGTCGATTCGCTCTCGCCCAATGCCCGGCTGGTCATCATGGTGTCGCCATCGTGGTTCTCGTCTGACGGCCAGTTCCCGCGCTCTGCCTTTGCCGAACACATCAGCGGGCCTGTATGGGACCGCCTGTGGAGCAAGCCTGCGTCGCGAGACCAGATGCGCAACTGGATCGAAGACAACGCCAACTTCGGCCTGTTCTGGCTCATCGCAAACGGTCAGGCGTCTGAGTTCAAGGACAAGCTCAGTCTGTGGTGGAACGATCGTGGCGTGCGTGAGCCCGATCGTCCTCGTAATCCGCTGTCGGTGCCGGCGCACCGGTATGTCGCCTGGCCCGCATCGGCACGCGTGAACAACGTGACGTGGGGGCGCATGTTCGATGATGCGCGCATGACCGAGCAGGAGCTCAGCGGGCACAACCCCTACGACGTGCGCGACGAAAACTACGAAACCTATCTCTCGAAGCAGGCGTCGGCCACGCGTGACGAGTTTGCGGATGGTGACCCCATGCTGCAGCCCGAAGTGGGGGATCTGTCGCGCCTGATGGCCCTGCTGCACAAAAAGCGTGTGCGCGCTTACTTCATCATGCAGCCCCTGCACCCGAAGATCGTGATGGATCTGGAGCGCTTCACGCCCGTGCTCAATGCGTTTACGGGCATGTGCAAGCGCTATCAGATGGGTTGCCTGGATATGTACAGCATGCCGTATGAATCCGGACTGCTGCGCGATGACCAGCACCTGGCCGAACTGGGCTGGGCGTATGCCGATCAGGCTATAGCGGAGTATTTTTCACGATGAAACGATTTTGCTATCACGTGCTTTTATATCTGGGCCTGATCCTGGTGTTCGTGCTGCAGGCGCAGCCCACCACCGGCAGTGGCGGCCCGTTGAAAGTCGAATTCCAGTACGAGAAATTCTAGCGCCATGGAACTTTTCGGAAGTCTGGGATTTTTTGGCACGGCCATGGTGGGCAGTCTCGGTCTGCTTGGGTACCGTGCATTGGGTGCGCCGTGGCGATTGACCTACCGGCATGTGGTGGGTGCGGCCAGTATCCTGATCTGGATTGTCCTGTTCGGGGTGCGCCCCTGGCAGCCTCTCGCGTTGCTGGCGGTGGCCGGGAGTGCACTCTGGCTGACACGAGCGGGCAAGATCCCGACCTGGCTGGCCGTGGTGATCACACTCACGCCCTTGCTGCTGGTCAAAACCGGCACGACCTCCTTGCCCGGCATGCTGGGATTGTCGTTCGCGACCTTCCGGGCCATCGATGTGCTGCTGTTCGCCCCGCGCAATGATCGCATTGATCCCATCGATTACTTCGCCTATCTGTTTTTCCCGCTGACCCTGCTTGCCGGACCCATGTATCGCTGGCGCAGCTTCCAGAGCGACCTGGCGCGCGGGTTCGAGGGTATCTCGCTGACGAATTGGCTGGCGGGCCTGGAGTTCGTGCTGATCGGTGTGATCCAGAAGTTCGGGTTGGCCGAAGCGATCTGGCGTTTTGGCCTGTCGCGCATCAGTGCCCATGATTATTCGTTCACAGGCGTGGCCTTGAACGCGAGTCTGTACAGCGCCTATCTGTTCTTCGACTTCGCCGGCTATTCAGCCATGGCCATCGGTATCGGCATGTTCTTCGGCTTTTCTTTGCCGGGCAACTTCCGCAATCCCCTTGCGACGCTCAACCCGCAGGACTTCTGGCGGCGCTGGCATATCAGTCTGTCGGAATGGCTCAGGGACGTGGTGTTCATGCCGATCTACAAGGCCCTGAGCAAGACGCCATTTTTCTCTCGCCATCGTCTGGCTGCGCAGAACATCGGTATCTTTGCCACCTTGCTTGCCATGGGAGTGTGGAACGGGCTGTCGCTGCATTACATCGTCAGCGGCATGATGTTCGGGGCGTACTCCGTGGGTCACAACCTGTTGGTCAATGCGGCCAAGACGCGTCCAGATCTTGCCCGAGTGCTGGCCTATCCGGTCATGCAATGGATGGGACGCATCACCACGCTGGTGCTGGCTGCGCTGGCACTCTACGTTTTCAGTGGTCGCAGCCCCATTTAAGTTCGGAGCCGTTCGATGTATTTTGATCTGACCACGTTCTCATTCGAGACCTCTGGCCGTTCGGCCGACGCGCTTGCCGTCATCGGTGCAGACCGCAGCCTGAGTTGGGCGGCATTGGCCCGCGAGGCTCAGGCGTGGGCCGAGCAGGCGCAGGCCGCCGGTCTGGCGCGCGATGTGCCGGTCGTGATCCGTGGTCACAAGGAAGCCTCTTTCTTCGTGGCCATGGCGGGTGCGTTGATGATGGGGGCACCTTTCGTGCCGGTCGATACCATCTACCCCCAGGCCCGAATGGATCGCATCGTGGAAATCGTCTGCCCCGCAGTCATTTACGATGCCCTCGGCAATACGTTCACGCAGCCCGCTGTGGCGGGTCGCAGCGCCGTCGAGCAGGGGCTGGCCTATGTGCTGTTCACATCGGGCAGCACGGGCGATCCCAAGGGCGTGCAGATCGGCCGGGAAAGCGTGGGCCTGCTGGGGCAATGGATGAAGGCGGCGTTTGAACTGGGCGATGCGCCGGTTTTCATGAACCAGGCGCCGTTCAGCTTCGATCTGTCGATGTATGAAGTCTTCGGCACACTGTGTACCGGAGGCACATGTGTGCTGAACGCACGCGACGCCATCGGCACGGCTTCCTGGTTGCCGGCGATGGCGCAGCACGAGATTTCCGTGTGGGTGTCCACACCGTCGTTCGCGCACCAGCAATTGGTCAATCGCCAGTTCAGTGCCCAAGGGCTGCCGTCCTTGAAGGTCTTCCTGTTCTGTGGCGAGCCGCTGCCACGCACCCTGGCGTTGAAGCTGCGTGAGCGCTTCCCTGAAGCGCTGATCATCAATACGTATGGCCCGACCGAGGCAACCGTTGCCACCACCTGGGTCATCATCGACGACGCTGTGCTCGCCGCCGAGCGCGCATTGCCCATCGGGCAGCCCAAGCCCGACAGCCTGGTGTTCGTCGAGTACGGCGAACTCTGCATCGTGGGTGACCACGTCATGCGAGGCTATCTGAATCGTCCGGATCTGAACGAGACGCGCATGTTCACCCATACCGATGGTCGCCGAGGCTTCAGAACGGGTGATCTGGGCGAGGTGGGCGAGGATGGTCTGTTGTATTGCCGAGGCCGCATGGACGATCAAATCAAGCTCAACGGCTACCGTATCGAGCTCTCTGAGGTGGATGCCGCGCTGGCGTCGTTGCCTGGTGTAAGTGCGGCAGCATGTGCCGTTTTGCGTCGCCCGGATGGCACGCCGGTCAGACTCGTCGGGTTCATCGAGCTGGCCCAGGCGTCATCGGCACCGACCATGACGCTACCCGACGCACTGTCGCAATGGCGTGGCGATCTGGCGCTGCGCCTGCCGTCATACATGGTGCCGCCCGAGCTGGTGAACTGTCCTGCCCTGCCGGTGTCGAGCAATCACAAGGTGGATCGCAAGCAATTGCTCCAGTGGTATGGCGCGCTCTGAGGTCAGAAGCCGAAGATCTGAATGCCCAGTCGTGTCACGAACATGATGGCAACCTGGGCCAGCACCAGCACCACCAGCGGTGAGAAATCGATGGCGGTGTTGGGCAACACGCGGCGGACGGGATTGAGCAGGGGCGCCGTAAGCATTTGCAGCAGCGGCATCATCGGTGCTTGCGGATTGACCCACGACAGAATCGCCTGAATCAGCGTCAACCACACAATCAGGTTCAGTGCCCAGCGCACCGTCATGAACAGGGCGGCACCCAGTGCCACGGGCAATGCCGCCACCGGAATCATGGCGCCTACCGAAATCAACCAATTCAGAATCACATAGACGAAAGCGGTGAGCACGGCGGCCAGCAGGCAGGCCCAGTTGATCCGTCCGGTATGAGGGGTGATTTTCTCTAGTGGGCCGACCAGCCACTGGGTGAAGCGGTGAATGCCGGGTCCCAGCGGATTGAAGCGCGGCATGGTGATGGCCTGCATCCAGGCACGGATCAGCAACGCTGCCCCGAAGAGAGTGAATGCGATTTCAATCAGGAATCGAAAAATGTCGCCGAACATGGGAGCCTGTGCGTCTGGTGGAGGCGCTCATTGTCGCACGAGTGTGTCACATTTGATCTCAGACGAAAAAGCCGCCAGACCAGAGGCCTGACGGCTTGTCGGACGCTGTCAGCGCAGCGTACCGGAAGCGGACCGATTAAGGACGGCTGCCGGTCGGGAACGGCCAGGAGGCAGCAGGATTCAGTGCCGTCTTTGCGCCGGGGGCTGTGGACGCAGCAGGTGTCGAGGCCTTTTTGGCAGGCGCTTTCTTGGCGGGTGCTTTTTTCGCTACCGCTTTTTTCGCTGTTGCCGGTTTGGCCGCGGGTTTCGCTGCTGCCGTCTTTTTCACTGCCGTCGCTTTCTTGGCAGCAGGTT
>JBAZPE010000087.1:0-7346 GCA_041648375.1 Burkholderiaceae bacterium
CGCGTGATGCCAAGGTTGGCCCTGCTGCAGGATTGATTTTCCCTTGGCGACTAGGCGGGACTGATTCGCGCCTGGCGACAGGCTTTGCACAGAAAATGGCTAATCAGCGCCACGCGTCGAGACGCTGTCCCAGACGCTCATCACTTGCGTGATGGCCGCTTCCATCGTGGACAATCCCACACCATCTCTGGCAAGCGGGGACAGGCCCAGCAGGAAACTGTTGAAGACGGTGCCTAAGACCTTGGCGTCGACATCGGGCCTGAGCTCACCGCTTGCCACTGCCCGATCAATGCACGCCACGAACCCTGAACGCGTGCGGGCGCGCGAGCGGGTCAACGGCGCCAGAATGGTTGACGCGTCGTGTGACGACGGCGCGCTCATCACACCAAGGCCGACCATGCACCCCTTGGGATGCCCGCGCCCACACTGCATGCGCGCCGAGCGACGAAGCGTCAGCTCGATGGCCGCTTTGGGCGCCAACGTGGTATCCCAAAGAGACTCCGTCACCTGCGCGTAAGTAGCGAGATACTTTGCCATGCACTCCTGGTAAAGCGCCTCTTTGGAACCGAACGCGGCATAGAAACTGGGCGCGGTAATACCGCCGCCAATGGCTGCTTTCAATTGGCTCAACGACGTCGATTCGTAACCCTGCTCCCAGAATAGGTGCAAGGCCTGCTCGACGGCAGTGTCGCGGTCGAACGTGCGTGGTCTGCCCATTTGCGCCATGGCCATCTCCTTTAATTTAGATAAATACTAGTCGATACATAAGTCCTTGACAACACTCCACGTGTGCGCCTACATTTGTACCAAGCGATATATATATTAAAACGATCAAGGAAAAATAGTGACCTCAACAAATTCTCCTGGCGCCGACGTTAGGGCAGACTCCGGCTTAGTTGCGCCAGACCCCGAGCTTCCCATCGCCGCATTGCTTGCGCTGGCCATGACCGGCTTTATCTGCATCGTCACCGAGACGCTGCCGGCTGGCCTGCTGCCGCAGATATCCCAAGGATTGGAAGTCAGTGCGGCACTGGCTGGGCAGACTGTCACGGCCTATGCGCTCGGATCAGTGATTGCAGCCATTCCGCTCACCATTGCCACTCGCAGCTGGCCCCGTCGTCATGTGCTGCTGCTCACCATCGTCGGCTTCCTGATATTCAATTCCATCACGGCGATCTCTTCGGACTATGTGCTCACGCTGGTCGCCCGCTTCTTCGCTGGTGTAGCCGCGGGCCTGGCGTGGAGCCTGCTGGCCGGGTACGCCCGGCGCATGGTGCAGCCTCATCAACAAGGCCGGGCAATGGCTATCGCCATGGTGGGCACGCCTATCGCACTGTCTTTCGGCGTGCCGCTGGGCACCTGGCTGGGAGCCGCCTTGGGTTGGCGCAGCGCATTCGGCACGATGTCCGTGTTGACGCTCTTGCTGATCGTGTGGGTACTGGCCAAGGTGCCTAACTACCCAGGAACGAAGGAGCAGAACACCCTGCCATTGATGAAGGTGCTGACGACGCCGGGTGTGCGTCCCGTGCTCGCCACAGTCATGGCCTGGATGCTGGCACACAACATTCTCTACACCTACATCGCTCCCTTCGTTGCCCAGGCCGGGCTGACGAACCGAGTCGAAATGGTGCTGTTGGCGTTCGGCGTCACAGCGTTGATCGGTATCGCGATGACCGCCCGGTTGGTCGAACATCACTTGCGAACCACCGTCCTTGGGTGCCTGGCCACGTTCTTCGTCGTTTCGGTGCTGTTTGTCTGGATGGCAGACGTGGCGACAGCCGTGTATGTCGGTGTGGCCATCTGGGGGCTGACCTTCGGCGGTGCTGCAACATTACTGCAGACAGCCCTTGCCGATACGGCCGGCGATGGTGCCGATGTTGCGCTCTCCATGAACGTGGTCGCCTGGAACAGTGTCATCGCAGGCGGCGGAATTCTGGGGGGGATTCTGCTGGGCCGCTGGGGTGCGCACACCTTTCCCTGGGCCCTGATCGGCTTGCTCGCTGTCGCGCTGGCAATCGTCTGGATGGCCAAGGACCACGGTTTCAAATCAGGTACCCGCGCCGTCGTCGCGGGGCACTAGGCATGCCTTGATGCATTCGCGCGTTCGGGCGAGCGTGAGTGGGTGACTTTGCAGCATTGACGTCTGACTGACAGTGACAATGAGGTCGCGTTCTGGCCTTATGGACGCCGGTGGTCCGTTAAGCTTTTTTGCTTTGGGCAGGCAAAGCATGCGCGGCAGGCTGGCATTGGGTGCGTTTGTGGCGGGGGCGGCGGGCGTGCACCAGCTTGCTCGTCTGCCCGAACGCACGGCGCTGGTGCTGGTGGGGCTGGTGTGCGTGCTGACGCTGCTGGCGTGGGTCTGGCTCCATAAACGTTTTCGCTGGACCGTACTGCTGCTGATGGTGGCTGCGGCCCTTGCCGGGTTTGCGCAATCCGGGTGGCGCGCGCACCTGCGGCTTGATGACCGGCTGGCCTGCGTGCACCGCGACCATGTCATGCGCCTGACGGTGCGTGTGATGGGTCTGCCGTCAGGCGACGACCAGGCGCGCAAATTCGATGTGCAGGTGCTGGGGCGTGATGCCTATTGTGAAGCCGATGCGTACGGTGATGCCGACGGAGACGCGACAGCCCGCCCCGGGGGGTGTGTTGCCACCGGCGCAGGGCCGGGGGCTTTGCCGGCAGGGGTGCCTGGCAGGATCCGCGTCTCGTGGCGCACATCGTTTGGTTCGCGTGCGGCCTTACCCGAGGTCGTGCCGGGCCAGGTGTGGCGCATGGCGATCCGGTTGCGGGCACCTCGGGCCACGCGCAATCCTTACGGGCCAGACATCGAAGGGCGATGGTTCGCGCAAGGGGTGCGTGCGCTGGGGACGGTGCAGGGCGTGCCGACGTTGCGCGCCGATGATCCCTGGGCCAGTTGGGCAACCGCTTTCGGAAGAGGCCGTCACGTGCTTCGGGCGGCGGCCTACCGTGCGCTGCAGGACAAACGATATGCGCCGGTGCTGGTTGCCCTGGCACTGGGCGACCAAAGCGGCATGACACGCACTGATTGGACCATGTTCAGTCGCGCCGGTATTTCTCATCTCGTGGCGATCAGCGGCCTGCACGTAGGGCTGGTGGCAGGGCTGGCTGCCTGGGGTGTGGCGCAGGCGTACCGTCTGGTACGGGTGAGGGGGCGCCTCGCTGCCCAGCTATTTCCCGCACAGATCGTGATGGCGCTGGCTGCCTGGCTGGCGGCCGCGGTCTATTGCAGTCTTGCGGGGTGGGGCATTCCCGCGCAACGCGTGTTCGTCATGCTATCGGCTGTTGCGCTGGCAATCATCTGTCGGGTGCCTGTCTCGCCTTCCAGGACGCTGATGGCGGCAGCAGCCGTGATCGTCGTCATCGATCCGTGGGCGCCTCTCGCAATGGGATTCTGGCTGTCGTTTACTGCAGTGGGCGCACTGATGTTGATGGTCGCGCATGCCTCAGGCGGTGCGGGTCGTGAGGCGGCGCTGGGCACGCGTGATCAACCTATCGTGCCGTCGTCGATTGCTGCTCAGTTCCGATTGCTTTGCCAGGGTGGCGGCCTGCCCGCCCGCGTGCAGGTATCGTCGCCCGACGATCTGCTGCATGTCGAAGATGTTCCGCCAGGCCGTGACGTTCTGCTGCGCGAGCTTATGCAGGTGATTGCTGCACGGGGCAAGCAATGGCTTGTCCCTGCGGCGCGCATGCAGTGGTTGTTGACGCTGGCGCTGGCACCCATGCTGGCGATGACGGTAGGACAGGTTTCCCTGGTTTCCCCATTGGTCAATGCGTTTGCCATTCCCATTCTGGGTGTATTGGTCACGCCCTTGATGCTGGCTTGCGTGGCCCTCGCGGGCCTGGGGGTACTGGGCGTGCCCGGCGCGGCGCTTGCCGCACAGGGGGTGGGGACGGCGGCTCACGCGCTGGCGGCGCCTGCGCTGGATGTTGCGCGGGTATTGTCCACGCCGGCGTGGGCGGTCTGGCCTGTGGCGTCGGCACCCTGGCCCTACGCGCTGCTCGCGCTGATCTGCGTGGCCTGGGCGCTCATGCCGCCTGGCGCGCCCGGCCGCCGTCTCGCCTGGTTGGGCATGCTGCCGCTTCTGTTCTGGCGGCCACCCGCCATCCCGTGGGGCGCATGGGATCTGGTGGCGCTGGATGTCGGGCAGGCGGGTGCAGCAGTGGTGATGACGCGCGACCATCTGATCGTTGTGGATACCGGACTGCGGTTTGACACCGGTGACGACGCCGGAAGCCGAACGATATTGCCTTTCATGCAGGCGATGGGCCGCGCCACCGTTGACAGTCTGGTCGTCTCGCACGCGCATCTGGATCACGTGGGTGGCGTGCGGGGGTTGATGGGTGGCGCCGCGGTTCTGCGAAGCTTTGCACCCTTCGACCTGAACCGGCATCTGGCGCGAGAGGCGAGCATCCAGTATGGAGGCCAGCGCGCAAAAGGCTGGCCCGTGACGGCAAGCGCTTGCGCGGCCGGAACGGCATGGACGGTGGATGGCGTCACGTTCGGTTTTGCGCATCCTTCTGCGGATCGGCGCTATACGGCTGCGCAGGCCAATGCGTCGAGTTGTGTGCTCGTCGTGCGTGGCGCGCATCACTCAAGTGTGTTGCCAGGCGATATCGGGGCCACCCAGGAGCGCGCCATCGCGAGCGCGATCGGGAGCGTGGACGTCGTGCTCGCCGCGCATCATGGTTCAGCCACCTCGTCATCGGCGCAGTGGGTCCGCACACTCAATCCCGACCATGTGATTGCCCAGTCGGCCTATGGCAGCCGGTTCGGCCATCCCGCCGCTCAGGTTCAACAGCGTTGGGTGGATAGCGGCGCATCGTTTTGGCGGAACGACCTCGATGGTGCGGTCTGGGTGTCCTCGCGCGCGGAAGGCTTGGACGTGCGTGCCTGGCGCGATCAGTCGGTTCGGTATTGGCACGAACCGCTGACGCCCCAGGGGGCCGAAATGTGTGCGACGGCGCAGGGCGTCTGACACAGGAAGTCAGGCAGTGGCCTACCTGAGGCTCGAAGGGGGCAGCAGGGCTAAGCTGGTACCGGTAGATCTGATGCTAGGATGCGCGAATGAAACTGCAACTTCTATCGGATCTGCATCTGGAGAGCGATCCTTCCTTCGTGGCTACGCCTGCGTCGCAGGCCGATATGCTCGTCCTGGCGGGCGACATCGGTTCCTACCAGCATGGCTCGCGACTGACCGGGCACGATTTCGGTTTGGGCCGGTTTTCCCCGAAAAACGGGTGGCCCACGCCGGTGGTCTACATCCCCGGCAATCATGAGTACGACGGGGGTGATTTCGACCAGATCCATGACCGCCTGCGCGCATGCTGTGAGGCGCTGGATATTCATTGGCTGGAGCGGGAAACGCTCGTCCTGGGAAACACACGATTGGTCGGCACGACACTCTGGAGCGATTTCGACGCCCTGGCGTTGCCAGATGAGGCCTTGACCGAGGTGCTGCGCAAGCGCGGCAAAGCGTTTCGCGCCGCTAATTTCTATCTGGAAAAGATGGGTGCGACACGTCACGGCAACCCGTTACTGGCCGAAGACATTCGGGACCAGGCGCTGCTTTGCCAGCAGTGGCTACGCGAAGCCCTGGCGGTGCCTTTTGACGGGGTGACGGTTGCGATTACCCATTTTGCCCCCAGCTTGTTCAGTGCGGACCCGCGTTATGGGGTCTCGCCAGGCACCGCAGGCTTTTGCAACACGCTGGACGATCTGTTGCCCCAGGCTGACTTCTGGTTGCATGGGCATCTGCATTGCGCACTGGACTACGTCCGCCATGGGTGTCGCGTGGTGGCCAACCCGCTGGGGTATGAAAAGAAGGGCGAGCAGGACGCCTTCAGGCCGACCTTGTGCATCGATGTCGGCGCCGCTTGATAGCCTGAAGCAATCAACCGGATAAGCAAAGACGATTGGCTGTTTCGCTGGGGTTGTCCTAAACTATCATTTCACTGATTCTGATAGCCAAAGGAAATCGCAAATGTCTCTCATCAATACCACCATCAAGCCGTTCAAAGCTACTGCCTATCACGGCGGCAAATTCGTCGACCTGACGGAACAATCGCTGTTCGGCAAGTGGTCGGTGGTCGCATTCTACCCGGCCGATTTCACCTTCGTGTGCCCGACTGAACTGGAAGATCTGGCTGATCATTACCCCGAATTGCAGCGCATGGGCGTTGAAGTCTACGGCGTGTCGACCGACTCGCACTTCTCGCACAAAGCCTGGCACGATACTTCCGAAGCAATCGGCAAAGTGCAGTATCCCCTGATCGGTGATCCCACGCACGTGCTGGCCCGCAACTTCGAAGTGCTGATCGAAGAAGAAGGTATGGCCTTGCGCGGCACGTTCCTGATCGATCCGGAAGGCAAGATCAAGCTGTACGAAATCCATGACAACGGCATCGGCCGTGACGCCAGCGAACTGCTGCGCAAGGTCAAGGCTGCTCAGTACGTCGCCGCTCACCCCGGTGAAGTCTGCCCCGCCAAGTGGAAGGAAGGCGAAGAAACGCTGACCCCTTCGCTGGACCTGGTCGGCAAGATCTAAGTTCGATAGAAGAGTCGTGATCCGGCCCGAAGGGGCCGGGTATTCACTCCTGCTGCCCGATCCCGGGCAGGGGATTGTCTCGTCTGTACGCAGCGGGACCGCCACATATATTTGTCAAGACAGGTGCTCGCCATGCTCGATGCCAACATCAAAACTCAGCTTAAAAGTCACTTCGAAAAGATCAGCCAGCCGATAGAAATCGTCGCATCGCTGGACGATGGCCCGAAGTCGCGGGAAGTGGGTCAGTTGCTCGAGGAACTGGCCTCACTGTCGGACCGCATTACCGTTATACAGCAACCCGATGCGTCTGATCGCAAGCCGTCGTTCTCGCTGAACCGGCCCGGCGAAAGCCTGGGCATTCGTTTCTCGGGCGTGCCCATGGGGCACGAATTCACGTCGCTGGTGCTCGCGCTGTTGCAGGTCGGTGGGCATGCTCACAAACTGTCGGCCGATACTGTTGCGCAAATTCAGGCATTGCCGGGCGACTACACGTTTCAGACGTATGTGTCCCTGACCTGCCAGAACTGCCCGGAGGTGGTGCAATCCTTGAACCTGATGGCGGTGTTGAACCCGAACATCAAGGTGGAGATGATCGAAGGCGGCTCCTTCAACGAAGAAGTGACGGCGCGCGAGATCATGTCGGTGCCGACGATTTTCATGAATGGTGAAGTTTTCGGCCAGGGCCGCATGGGTGTGGACGAACTGCTGGCCAAGCTGGACACGGGCAGCGCCTCGCGTGATGCCGAACGGCTCAATGCGCGCCTGCCTTACGACGTGCTC
>JBAZPE010000088.1:0-7332 GCA_041648375.1 Burkholderiaceae bacterium
GACTATGCATCTACCGGTGTAGGCTCGGCCTCGCACCTGGCGGGCGAACTGCTTGCACAGCAAGCCGGCATCGACATGGTTCACGTCCCCTATAAGGGCGGTGCCCTGGCGTTGCAGGACAACTTGGGCGAACGCGTCGCGTCGTATTTCTCGGCGCCCCCGACCGCATTGCCCCACATTGAGACTGGCAGGCTGATCCCGCTGGCGACGACAGGCAAAACGCGCCCGGCCTATATGCCCGACATTCCGACCGTGGCCGAGTCCGGCTACCCCGATTTCGAGGCGTTGAACTGGTATGCCTTCGTCGCGCCTGCCAAGACACCCGAGGCCATTCTGGATCGCTGGAATCAGGAGATCGTCAAGGTGCTCAACGACCCGGGCGTGAAGGACGCATTGAACAAACATGGCCTGACACCGCAACCCACGACCCGTGCCGAGCTGACCGCGTTCATGCATGAGGAAGACAAGAAATGGGGCGCGATCGTGCGTGAGCGGAATATCAAGCCGGAGTGATGAACATCAGAACGGTTTGAGCACCGCAAAGGTGACGATGATCGCCAGCAGCACGATCGGGATATAAACGATCCGGCGACAGAACGTGGCGCTTGCGCCCTTCTTGTTGCCCTCGAAACTCACCAGCAGAATGAAGCACGTGAAGTGAAAGGCAATGGCCAGCAGCATGAAGAACACTTTTGCGTGCACCCAGCCGCCATTGGGCCCCTTGCCGATACCAATGACGCCGAACAGCCACAGGCCGAGCAGAACAGCGGGCACGGCCGCAAGGGTGGTGAACCGCAACAGCCGTTTGGCCATGCCGTAGAGCACCAGGCGTGCGTCGGACGCTTGCGTCTGTGCCATCGTGGCAAAGATTCGAGGCAGACAGGACAGACCTGCAAACCAGGCGATCACGAACACGATATGCAGGGTTTTGATCCAGGGATAGGACATGGCGAGCGCGCAGTAATCAAGGCCGATCAGGAAAGATCACCCGGCCCGTCAACGCGACGCCCGGCTCTCTCCTGCCACGCAGCATACCCGCCCGCCAAGGCGAATGTCTGTGCATCGCGAAAGGTGGCGCGAATCTTCTCACTCAGCAGTGCCGCGGATATCTCGTTCGGGCAGGCGCAATACACGATGATGCGCCGGCCACTGTCCAGCCCGGGCACATCTGACAGGGCGGCATCAGGCAGCACACGAACAGCGCCAGGGATGGGTGCACCTTCGAGTTCAGGCGCACGCACGTCAAGCAAGATGACCTCATCACCCTGATCCATCAATCTCGCCAGCGCATCGACGCTCAGGCGTGGAATGGCCCTGCCGCGTTTGAGCAAGGCGTGCCGCTGACGCCAGCGCCAGGCGAGAAAAAGTGCGAACGCAAGGACGACCGTGGCCAGTGCCCAAGGCAGATACGCCTGCCCCAGCGCCAGTATCTGTGTGATCGCGTCCTGAAAAACAATACCGATCAGCACTGCTGAGCCGACCCACAAGGCAGAACCCAGCGTGTCGTAGACCAGAAACTGGCGTAGCGGCGTCCCGGTGGCCCCCGCCAAGAGGGTGGACAGGGCGCCTGCCCCCGGCAGAAACTTGGCCACCAACAGCACACGCGGACCGATCTTTGTGTAAAGCCCGGTATTCTTGCTCACGCATACATCCGGCGTCAGGGAAAAACGGCACAGCTTGCCCATCATCCAGCTGCCATAGCGCCGCCCGGCCCAATACCAGATCGTGTCGGCAAGCAGGCACGCCACGACGCCCAAGAACATCACCATGCCAGGAGTGTTCACCGCGGCGGTCAACGACAGCGCACCGGCAAGCAACAACGAGGGATAGGCGGGTATCGGCACGCCCAACTGCTCGAAGAATACGTTGAAGAACAGCAGCCACGATGCATGCTGGGTCGCGAACGATTCAAGCGCGGTCACGATGGTCATCCTCAGAGGGAAGCAGGCATCATAGCGGGTGCGACGCCAATAAAAACACCCCAGGATCGAACAGGCGTTCAACCGCTGAGGTGCCGTTTGCACTGCAAATCGCAAGTGACAGGCCGAGTAAGACGGCCTGACTGCCACGATCAGAACGGAATATCGTCGTCCATATCGGACAGATTGGCCGCACTGTTGCCGTTGCCCTGAGCAGGCGCCTGCCGTGCCGGTGCCGGGCGCTGTGCAGGTGCGGCACGCGGGGCGCGCTGCTGCTGCGGTGCGTCGTCATACCCGCCGCCTGCGCCGCCACCGTAACCGCCACCACCACCGCCACCGCCGTCTTCGCGGCCACCGAGCATTTGCATCTGGTCGGCCACGATTTCCGTGCTGTAACGGTCAGCGCCGGTGTCCTTGTCTTGCCACTTGCGCGTCTTCAGACGGCCTTCGACGTAAACGGCGCGACCCTTTTTCAGGTATTCGCCGGCGATTTCGGCCAGACGGTTGTACATGACAACACGGTGCCATTCTGTTTCTTCACGCTTCTCGCCAGATGCCTTGTCTTTCCATTGCGACGTGGTCGCCAGAGACAAGTTGCAGATGGCGCTGCCCTCGGGGCTGTAGCGCACTTCCGGATCCCGGCCCAAATTGCCGACGATGATCACTTTATTGACCGATGCCATATTCGATCTCCCTAAACCGGCATTATCGTTGAAGAGACACAGTGCCGCCTAGGCAGAACTGTGTCAAAAAGAGCCCTGAAGCGTCATTTGCTCAGGATAGTGGTTTCATGGCCCAGGTGGCGGCAAGCCAGACCAGCGTCAGCCCTGCCGTGACCAGGAAAACCAGATCCGGCCCGCCATGAACGAGCATCCACCCGCCCAGTGCACCACCGGTAAAAAGCCCCGCTGCTTGCGCCGTATTGTAGAAGCCCAGCGCCAAACCGCGATAGGCCTTGGGAGCCACCCGGGACACCAGCGAAGGTTGCAGCGCTTCAAGCACATTGAACATCACAAAAAACAGCGTCAGCCCGATGGCCAGCGGATAGAACCCCTGGCGCAACCAGACCATCGCCGCCAGCACGACAGCCAGCATGGCCACACAGGCCCGTAGCGCAGCGCGGTGGGCACGCATTTTTTCTGCCAGAAACACCACGGGCACCATCAGCACGAACGACACCAGAATCACCGGCAGATACACCCGCCACAACGCGCTGGGCGCCAGCCCCCCTGATTGGGCCAGCAGACCAGGCACGACGATAAACAGCGCGACCTGAGTGAGGTGCAGCACGTAGACGCCCAGGTTCAGTCGCAACAGATCTGCATGGCCCAGCACGTCGCGGGCGCTGGCATTCATGCTGCGCGCATCGTTGCGCGGTGCCAGCGGCACCACGAAACGCGCCACGCCCAGACAGGCCACACCCAGGGCCGCAATGATCCAGAACAGCCCGGACAGGCCCCACCACCCGACCAGAACGGGAGAGAGCACCAGCGACAGCGCAAAGGACAGCCCGATGGAGCCGCCCACCATAGCCATGGCGCGCGTGCGCACTTCATCTCGGGTGGCATCGGCCAGCCATGCAGTTACCGCGGCAGAAATCGCCCCCGCACCCTGGATGGACCGGCCTATCGTGACCCAGAAAATATCGTCGGACAGGGCACAGACGACGCTGCCGATGACAAACAGGACCAGGCCAAACAGCACTACCGGGCGTCGCCCCCAGCGATCCGAAGCCAGACCGAAGGGGATCTGCATGAAGGCCTGGGTCAGCCCGTAGATGCCCAGCGCCAACCCGACCTTGGCGGGGTTGTCACCCCCCACCAGCCCTTGCGCGGCCACGGCAAACACTGGCAGCAACAGAAACAGGCCCAGCATGCGGCAGGCGAAAAGCCCCGCCAGAGCGACGCTTGCGCGTCGCTCCGTGGCGTTGAGCTTCAGTTTGAGTTCAGCCGGCATGCAATTAAAAAGGGACAGTACAAAAGAAAGCGGCCCGAGGCCGACAGATCGCAGATGATCGAAGCCGAATAGGGTGTGGCGCGCTATAGTAACAAGTTGGCCTTTGGATTTGCTTAAAGACGATGGACGCGATTCGCATCAGGGGTGCCCGCACCCACAATCTCAAAAACGTTTCGCTCGAACTGCCGCGTCACAAGCTCGTGGTGGTCACAGGACTGTCCGGCTCGGGCAAGTCCTCGCTGGCGTTCGACACCCTGTACGCCGAAGGCCAAAGGCGCTATGTAGAAAGCCTGTCCGCGTATGCGCGGCAGTTTCTGCAGCTCATGGACAAGCCCGATGTCGACCTGATCGAGGGGCTGTCGCCCGCGATCTCGATCGAACAGAAGGCAGCCGGCCACAATCCACGCTCGACCGTGGGCACGATTACCGAAATTCACGACTATCTGCGTCTGCTGTATGCCCGGGTGGGCACACCGTTCTGCCCCGAGCACGCCTTGCCGCTGCAGGCACAAAGCGTCAGCCAGATGGTCGATGCCGTAATGGCCTGGCCAGAAGGCACCCGCCTGGCCATTCTGGCGCCGCTGGCGCGCGGCAAGAAAGGCACATTCGAGGACGAACGTGCCAGCCTGCAGGCCCAGGGCTACATCCGCTTGCGGGTCGATGGCAAGATGGTGGAAATCGACGCACTCGAACCCCTGGTCAAACAGGAAAAACACGACATCGATGTCGTGCTGGATCGCGTGCGCATCAAACCGGAAAGCAAGCAGCGCCTGGCAGAAAGCTTCGAGACGGCTGTCACGCTTTCGGGTGGCCGCGTCATCGCGCTGGACATGGATACGGAAGTCGAAACGACGTTCTCCAGCCGCTATGCCTGCCCCGTGTGCGGGCACAGCCTGCCTGAACTCGAACCGCGCCTGTTCAGCTTCAACAACCCCATGGGCGCATGTTCGAGCTGCGATGGCATCGGACACGTCGACTTTTTCGACCCACGCCGCGTGGTGGCGTTTCCTGAGCTGAGTCTGGCCTCTGGCGCCATACGCGGATGGGATCGCCGCAATGCCTTTACGTACAGTCTGCTCAGCAGTCTGGCTGCGCACTACGAGTTCGACATCGAAGCGCCCTACGACTCCCTGAGCGAAGACCTGCGCCACCGCGTCCTGCACGGCTCGGGCGAAGACGAAATCGCATTCCTGTATCTGAACGACAAGGGCAAGACCACCGTCAAGAAGCATCCCTTCGAAGGCATCATTCCCAACCTCGAACGTCGCTGGCGTGAAACCGACTCCTCCACCGTGCGTGAAGAGCTGGGTAAGTACCGCAGCACGCAAACCTGCCCCGACTGCCACGGCTCCCGGCTGTGTCAGGACGCGCGCCATGTGCTGATCGGCAACGAAGTTCGGGGTGTGGGCGAGCGCACGGGTCAGGCCATCTTCGAGGTCGAGTCCATGCCGCTGTCGGCCTGCCTGAAGTGGTTCCAGGACCTTCGCCTGACGGGCGCCAAACAAGAGATCGCCGATCGCATCGTGCGCGAAATCGAAGCGCGCCTGAGTTTTCTGAACAACGTCGGTTTGAACTATCTGTCGCTGGACCGCAGTGCAGACACCATCTCCGGCGGCGAGGCCCAGCGCATCCGTCTGGCCAGCCAGATCGGTTCGGGTCTGACTGGCGTGATGTATGTGCTGGACGAGCCGTCCATCGGCCTGCATCAACGCGACAACGACCGTCTGATCGGCACGCTGCAGCACCTGCGCGACCTGGGCAATAGCGTGATCGTGGTCGAACACGACGAAGACATGATCCGCACCGCCGACTGGGTGGTGGACATGGGGCCGGGCGCAGGCGAACACGGCGGCGAGATCGTCTCGCAGGGCACGCCGGCGCAGATCGAAGCCGACCCCAACTCCCTGACGGGTCAGTATCTCAGCGGCTCGCGCGTGATTCCCACGCCCCCTCGCCGCCCCGTAAGCGACGACTTGAACTGGCTGACCTTGAAAGGCGCCCGCGGCAATAACCTGAAATCCGTCGACCTGCACTTGCCCGCCGGTCGGTTGATCTGCATTTCAGGAGTATCGGGTTCGGGCAAGTCCACGCTCATCAACGACACCCTGACCGTGGCCATCGCCCACGAGCTTCACCACGCGCAGGCCGAGCCCGCGCCATTTGACGGCATGGAGGGCCTGCAGCACTTCGACAAGATCATCAGCGTGGACCAAAGCGCCATCGGGCGCACCCCGCGCAGTAACCCGGCCACCTACACGGGCCTGTTCACCGGCATCCGCGAGCTCTTCGCTGGCGTGCCGGAGTCCCGCACCCGCGGCTACGAGGCCGGGCGCTTCAGTTTCAACGTCAAGGGCGGCCGATGCGAAGCCTGCCAGGGCGATGGCGTGGTCAAGGTCGAAATGCATTTCCTGCCGGACATGTATGTGCCTTGTGATGTCTGCCACGGCAAACGCTACAACCGCGAGACACTGGAAATCCGCTATCGCGGCCGCAATGTCAGCGAGGTGCTGGATCTGACCGTCGAACAGGCACTGGAGTATTTCGATTCGGTACCCACCATTTCACGCAAGCTGCACACGCTGATGGATGTGGGCTTGTCCTATCTGCGTCTGGGACAAAGCGCGACCACGCTATCGGGTGGCGAAGCGCAACGCGTGAAGCTCTCGCTGGAGCTCTCCAAACGCAGCACCGGTCGCACGCTCTACATTCTGGATGAGCCGACCACCGGGCTGCATTTCCGCGACATCGAATTGCTGCTGACGGTGCTGAATCAATTGGTCGAGGCCGGCAATACCGTGGTCATCATCGAGCACAATCTGGACGTGATCAAAACCGCGGACTGGGTCATCGACATGGGCCCCGAAGGTGGTGATGGGGGTGGACGCATCGTGGCCCAAGGCACACCGGAGGACATCGCCGCATCCAAGGCGAGCCACACCGGCACCTACCTAGGGCGCGTGCTGGCGCGCTAGCGTCCGAGGGGCGCGGCGTTTCGTTGCGTCGTTGCACTCATCATTTCGATAGGCTGACGCTTCGTTGCGTCGGCCATCCGGATTTCCGCCAAGCGAACGGATACCTATCGGTTGTGTCAGGCCAGTTGCGCCATATCGAAGATGCGCTGGTGTTCGCGGATGGCGTAGCGATCGGTCATGCCGGCAATGTAATCGGCGATGGCACGCGCCTGCGCAATCTCGTCATCGCGCAGGTTTTCCGGCGGCAGCAAACGGGGGGACTCAAGGAACGCCAGAAAAAGCTCTCGCACGATGCGCCTGGCTTTGCTGGTCATGCGCAACACGCGGTAATGGCGGTAGAGATTGTCGAAGAGAAACTTCTTCAGCGTGTCCGCCTCGGCACGCACGGCGTCGGAGAAACCGATCAGCGCAGGCGATGCGCGCACCGCGTCGGGCGAATCAGGCGCATGTTGCGCGATCCGCGCACGGCTGGTGGTGGTGAGATC